>JALWJV010000428.1 GCA_026996955.1 Deltaproteobacteria bacterium | reverse complement strand
CCAAGAATATAGTTGCTGCAGGCTTGGCAGACCGTTGCGAGATTCAGGTCTCCTATGCCATAGGTGTTGCAGAGCCAACCTCCATATCGGTTGAGACGTTTGGTACCGGAAAGATTGATGATGCAAGGATCGTTGAACTTGTCAGAAGGCATTTTGATCTCCGTCCTTACGGCATAATAACAATGCTTGACCTCATTCGTCCCATCTACAGAAAGACGGCAGCCTATGGCCATTTCGGCCGGGAAGATGAGGACTTTACATGGGAACGCACAGACAAGGCAGAAGAACTTAAAGAAGACGCAGGATTATAGAATCAGGAGAGTAAGATGGCAGATTACAAGGTAGCAGACATAAGCCTTGCGGACTGGGGCCGCAAGGAGATAGAGATTGCCCAGACAGAGATGCCTGGCCTCATGGCCCTCAGAGAGGAGTACGGCGACAAAAAGCCTCTTAAAGGCGCCCGTATAGCCGGTTGTCTTCACATGACAATTCAGACTGCCATGCTCATGGAGACCCTTGTGGAGCTTGGTGCAGAGCTGCGCTGGTCATCCTGCAATATTTTTTCTACACAGGATCATGCAGCCGCTGCAATGGCTGCAGCCGGAATCCCTGTTTTTGCATGGAAGGGAGAGACAGAGGAGGAGTTCTGGTGGTGCATTGACCAGACAATCAACGGTCCTGATGGCTGGCATCCAAATATGATACTTGATGATGGCGGAGACCTGACCCAGGTTATGCATGAGAAGTACCCGGAGCTTATGAATGATGTCCGTGGGATTTCAGAAGAGACTACCACTGGTGTGCTTCGCCTTAACGAGATGGCAAGGGACGGAAAACTTCTTGCCCCTGCGTTTAATGTCAACGACTCTGTTACCAAATCCAAGTTTGATAACCTTTACGGCTGCCGCGAATCCCTGATTGACGGTATCAAGAGGGCAACTGATGTTATGATTGCCGGCAAAATCGCCGTGGTTGTTGGTTACGGTGATGTTGGCAAGGGCTGTGCCCAGGCACTTCGCGGCATGGGGGCCACGGTTCTGGTAATTGAGATTGATCCCATCTGTGCGCTTCAGGCAGCAATGGAGGGGTACCGTGTGGTGACCATGGAGGAGGCAGCACCAGTCGGTGACATTTTTGTGACTGCCACAGGCAACGTAAAGGTTATTACACGGGCTCACATGGACCAGATGAAGCACGAGGCAATCGTGTGCAACATAGGCCATTTTGATTCAGAGATTGACATTGCCGGAATTCGTGATCTTCCCTGGGAAAATATCAAACCACAGGTTGATCACGTTATCTTTCCTGATGGTAAGAAGCTCATTGTGCTTGCAGAGGGGCGTCTTGTAAATCTCGGATGTGCAACAGGTCATCCAAGCTTTGTTATGAGCAACTCCTTTACAAACCAGGTGCTTGCACAGATAGAACTGTGGAATAATTACAAAAAATATGAGAACAAGGTCTATTTCCTGCCAAAGAAGCTGGATGAGATGGTGGCAAGGCTGCATCTGAAGAAGATAGGCGCTCACCTCTCAGAGCTGACACAGGAGCAGGCTGACTACATTGGCGTGCCTGTTGAAGGACCTTATAAGCCTGACTATTACCGATATTGATGCCAGATTTAAAAATTGAGTTTACATACCCGTTTCCGGGCTCTGCTGCGGAAACGGGTTTTTTTGTGCCTGGATTGGGCGATTGAAGGATCAAAGTTATAGAACCGGAAGCAGATCAAACACCTTTTCCACGGCCTCTTGAGGCGTGGTGACATAGTGAATTTCTTCAAGCCCAGGCCATGTATCAAGCCCCACAACCGGCTTCCACATCTTCAGTGCAAGTGCAATTTCAGATAGAGTGCCGTATGAGCCACCGATTGATATTATTCCCTCGCATGACCTTACC
>JALWJV010000427.1 GCA_026996955.1 Deltaproteobacteria bacterium | reverse complement strand
GTATATGACCTGGTGGCGCGAATCGTGTGATTTGATTATCAGACAGTTATCTCAAGGCTCTTTATCTTCCTGTGAAGGTGTCTGCGCTCAATTCCTATTGCCTCTGCTGTTTTCTTGATATTGCCGTCAAACTCCTCAAGTTTCAGGGTGAGGTATTTTTTCTCAAACAGTTTCCTTGCCTCACGAAAGTCATTGCATGTGAAGCATGGATCCAGCTCATTCTCAGCCCTAAGTGCTGCTGAATAGGCTTGCTTAACTCCGTTGTTTTTGGTTGTGAATTGCGCCCCGTTTCTGAAGGCAGCAGGAAGGTCCTCTGAGGTAATCTCAGGCTTTCCGGACAGTATGAACATGCGCTCGATAATATTTCGTAGTTCCCTGACATTTCCCGGCCAGTCATACTGTTTCAGTGCTTCAATCACTTCCGGGCTTACTGATCTTACCGGAGCCTTGATATTGTCCCTGCGGAACTCTTCAATAAACTCCTCCACCAGAAGCGGGATGTCCTCCAGGTGTTCCCTCAGGGGCGGCACCTCAATGGGGATGACATTCAGCCTGAAGTAAAGGTCCTCTCTGAATTCCCCCTTTTTGATTGCCTCTTCCAGGTCCTTGTTGGTGGCAGCTATGATCCTGACATTCACCTTGATGGTCTTGCTCCCTCCTACCCGGCTGAAACGCTGTTCCTGGAGAATGCGAAGTATCTTTGCCTGGGTTTTAAGGCTCATGTCCCCGATTTCATCCAGAAAGAGGGTGCCTCCGTTTGCAAGGTCAAACTTTCCCCGTTTCATTGAGGATGCCCCGGTAAATGCCCCTTTCTCATGGCCGAAGAGCTCGCTTTCTATAAGTTCTTCAGGGATGGCAGCACAGTTTACATCTATGAGAGGTTTGTCCCTCCTTGCACTTGCATAGTGGACAGTCTGGGCAACAAGCTCCTTTCCTGTACCATTTTCCCCTGTAATCAGTATCCATGCCTCAGTGGGGGCAACGATTTCAATCTGCTTTCGGAGTTCCTGCATGGCAGGGCTGTCCCCGATCAGTTTCCGGGCCTTGTCCTTTGGCTTCGTTGCCTTGAGAATGATGTTTTCATTTTCAAGGGCTTGGAATTTCAGGGCATTGTTGATGGTTACTATGAGAGGCTCAAGGGAGAGGGGCTTTTCGATGAAGTCATAGGCGCCAAGCCTTGTGGCGCGGACAGCAGTTTCAACATTTCCGTGCCCTGACATAATAACAACAGGTATCTGTGGCCACTGATCCTTTATCTTCTCCAGCACTTCAAGGCCGTCCATTCCCGGAAGCCATATATCAAGCAGGACAAGATCAGGCAGTGTTTCCCCTGAGTCTATGAATTCAAGGGCACTTTCACCATCACCCACGGTATTTACCACAAAACCTTCATCCTCAAGGATTGCCCTTACGGTCTCAAGGATTATGGCCTCATCATCTACTACCAGTATGTTCTGGGTGTTTGTATTTGTCATGGCGGTGATTTTTGATTAAAAGCTTATGTAACTGTTCAGCGTACTTATGTTAATAAAGGTTGGTAAATAGTCTTGTTTTTCCGTTCCGGAGAACAATTTCTTGTTTTTCTAAGGCTTGCTCCGCCAAAATCGCGAAACTCGCTCGTCCCTCGCTCAAACAGACGCGATTTTATGGCTACGCTTCGCCAAGAAAAACTACGAAATTGCTCAAAGTCACTCCAAAACAAGACCATTTACCACGCTGAATAGATACAAATAATCTTCCAGGTTTTGAAACGCTCAATCTATGTCTTGAAATCTTGCTTTTTTGCTCATAGTCACCATGACTCCTGACTCCGGAGGCATCAATGGATATACACAGCCTTATACGCCACAGTGACAGCCATTGGGAGATTCCCAGAGAAGGCTCCATGAGGGTGCCGGCCTACAT
>JALWJV010000426.1 GCA_026996955.1 Deltaproteobacteria bacterium | reverse complement strand
GATCAATACCCTGGAGTCTGATAAGGGGGGTAAGTTCAGATATCAATTTTTTTCTCCTTCGCGAATATCGTAAATTTTAAGATTATTTAAAATCGTTAGTTAACCTTTTGAAATCTTAAATCTTTTGGAATGTCAGGCATCAAGTAGCAAGGTTATTCTGTTGTGATGAATACCATGCGGCAGGTGTCGCCTGGTCACGAAACATTAAAATTTCCAGATCCCATCCCCGTTTAACCGCAATGTCCTGCATATATCTGGTGAGGGCCGGTATGATAGGCCATTCAGTGGCAAAGTGACCGGCATCTATCACCGCAAGCCCCATCATTTCAGCCTCCCTGAAAATATTGTGCTTTATCTCGGCTGTAAGGAACAGTTCTGCCCCGCATTTCAGAAATTCAGGCCACAGGCTTGAGCCTGAGCCGCCGCACACAGCGATCTTTCGTATGGTCATATCCGGATCACCGGCTGCAGATAGTCCCGGAACATCAAGACTCTTGATTACCCTGTCTATTACCTCTTTTAATTTAAGCGGTTCAGGGAGTATCCCTGTTCTGCCAAGCCCTGTGGAAGCCTCATGGCTTTCTGCAGATGGTATCAGCGGGGTGACTTCCTTCAGGTTCAGCATTGAAACAAGTTTATCGCTCACGCCATGAAGTGCTGAATCAAGGTTGGTGTGAGCAGATGCAAGGGCAATGTCTTTTTTGATTAGCCGTGCTATCAGTGCTGGGATGGGGGTTGAAAGATCGAGTTTTTTAATGGGAGAGAAGATCAGAGGGTGGTGGGTAAGGATCATGTTTGCATTTTGTTCAATAGCATAATCCACAAGGGGAATGGTTACGTCCAGTGCAGTTACAAGCCTTTTGACCCGTGCTAGCGGATCACCCACCTGTATGCCTACGTTATCCCATTCCTCGGCAAGGGAGGCTGGCGCCCATTCTTCAAGCGCCTTCCATATGTCTGATACACTGGGACACTGTTTCATGTCTGGACGGCTTCACGATAAAAAAAGGTGCAGCACTCTTTTATGGCTGCACCTTTACGTAAGATGAATCGTGCATCTGCACGTATATAACTAATTGCAAAGGGATAAAATGATTATCCTCTGTGTTCATCGCCTGATACCTTGACCTTGTACCTATATGTATCTGCTGCTTGAGCTTGTTCACCCAAGGCAGTGTTATTGCGGTACAGATAACAAGTGAGAAAATTGGGCCCACCAGGATTCGAACCTGGGACCAACCGGTTATGAGCCGGTGGCTCTGACCAACTGAGCTATGGGCCCTGAATATGTCAGCTCCTTAAAACAGGAACACCTTTATATAATGTCATGGTTTGAATTGTCAAGCCGAAAGAGGAGAAGTGGAGAATTTCTCTGCTTAGCACAGGGAAGATGATAATGACTCAATGGAATTTCTGGCTACTTCCCCGGTTGTAAAGGCCCTTAAGCGGCCTTGCAAAAATATCTCTACAGGGTCGTTTTGAGCAGCCAGTTTTTCAAGAGCTGGAATATCTTCCTCTTCACCAAGGGCACCCAGTGCCCAGGCTGCAAGCCCTCTTGACTGGGCATCCCGGTCTGAAAGATAATCCATTAGATATTTCCGGCTCTCTATCTCCTTCAAGATGGCGGGATCAGCATATCCCAGGCGTCCAATGCCCCAGAGTGCCCCGCGCCTGAGCGGCGGATACTCAAGAAAATTCCCGTCTTCCCTGATGTATGAGAGCAGAATCCTTGCATACTCTTCGTAAAGCCCGTGGTGGTTTACCATTGCTTCAGCCATGGTTTCAGGGGCTCCCCATCCGATGCCACCCGATTCATCGTTGAGACTCCAGATCAGGCGTCTCATAATGGTACGTGCATGTTCCATGTCATCTTCAGATGCCATGCGGCCTCTGGTCTTTCCAAGGGCAGTT
>JALWJV010000425.1:2990-8626 GCA_026996955.1 Deltaproteobacteria bacterium | reverse complement strand
CCTGCCTGACTGCATCTGATATTGCCTTGTCCGGTTCTTCTTCGTAGAAACCTGTTATGCTCTTAAGCTCCATCAAGATTGCAGGCTTTTCTGTGTCATGCCTGGGCAGGGCCAGGACATCATACCGGCCATAACCAAGCTCCCTGTTGGAGCTTATCTCATACTCCTGCCCCAGATTGAGCAGCATGCCCAAAATAAATGCCTGGAACACGGCCTCGGGATTTTTGCCTTTGGCATCAAAAAAGGAGAGGGTTGTGATTACGAATTCATTGAGCAGGCGCTGAAACTGGTCAAGCCTTGCCTCTACAAGGGCCCTGAGCATGGTGCGGAGTTTTTCATTTTCAAACCGCTCTGTCAGCCAGCCGGATATGATATTTTCAAAGATATACATTACCTCTTCATTTGGTATTGCAAGCTCGCATTTAAGGTGGCGCTTCTCAGGAAGTTTGTTCAGACACTTTAAGTAACCACTAAAGAAAAGCAGGCTGTAGATATACTTTTCATCATTATTCAGGGCAGGAAATACGATGTTCTCATCAATTACAGATTCTATGCTTTTGCCGGCAATGAGTTTTTCAATGTTGTCCCTGACACTCAAGCCTGCATTCACAATAAGTTCTTTTACCAGTGCATTTGATGAGGTATTTGCCCAGTAAGGTTTAGGCACGGGCGGGGAGTTGTTGACAAAATTCAATATAGACCACGGGTTGAATATGGTTTGATCACCAAACTGGTATCCGTTGTACCAGGAATCGGCCTCAGCAATACGTTTTTCAATACCATATTCCCTGAAAAGCCCTTCCATTTCCTCTTTTGTTATTCCGAACTTGTCAGAAAACGGTATATCCAGGATGGTGTAGATGTCCAGGTTGTTAAGATCAGAAAAAATACTCTCCTTGGCTACTCGAAGAATGCCTGTGATAACCCCCTTTAAGATATGTGGATTGTCCTTGAATGCACCTGACAGGAGGC
Organism: Deltaproteobacteria bacterium; assembly: GCA_026996955.1. GTDB lineage: Bacteria > Desulfobacterota > Dissulfuribacteria > Dissulfuribacterales > QOAL01 > S144-17. The sequence continues at coordinate 7,654 of JALWJV010000425.1, read as the reverse complement.
CACGCATGAAGGATATCATCTCATCGTAATATCCGTTCTGCCATGCAGCATGAATGGGGGTGTCGTATTCATCAAGCAGGATAAGAGGTGGAGTTTTGTAATATGATGCAAGATATTTTGACAATCGTTGGAGAGAAATTGAAAGCTCAACTTCTCCAACCTGCATGGTAACAATTCGTTCAAAATAATCTTTGTCTGTGCTGTCCAGTGATCCTGTGATAATTTTGTGCCGTTTATATTCCTGTGAAACGACATCTTTCATCTTGTAAAGGGCATCTGCGAACCTTTTTTCTTTCACATCTTTGAAGGTAAGGAAAATCACAGGATATTTGGCAAAATAGGCATTAAATTCAACCCATTGCCTGATAGCAAGTCCTTCAAAAAGCGCTTCTCTTTGACCAATGTCTTCATTCTCATGGACTTGCTCAAAAAAGTGCCTCAGCATGGAGAGGTTAAGGGTCTTGCCAAAGCGCCTCGGACGGGGGAGAAGGATCACAGCTGCTCCGGCCTGAACGATTTCCTGGATGAACAGCGATTTATCAATAAAGCAGTAATTTTCTCTTCTTAGCCTGCCAAAATCACTGATGCCTATGCCTATCTTTTTGCGCATTGTGTTCCCCGCCTCTGATGTTTAGGTGTATATATGGTAACTTTATAGCCATCAAATGGCAAATATCCAAACCGTACTCTAATTTCCGCAAATGATTATGTTCATCGCATTGTATCTACTCAGTATGGTGAAAGGCTGTTTTAATGACACATACAACTATTTTGCATATCAGGATTGACAACCATGCTGTTTTTCAGTTACTAATTCTGGAATTTTTGTAACTCGTCTATCTGTCCTATTATTGCCGGTTATATTCGCCTGGAATATTAAACTCTGTCTCAAACTGTCTTTCATGGCGGCAGTTTATCCGGATGACAAATCTGTATGCATCCCGGCGGGCCAGGACAGCCAGGCCGGACCCTATACCTGAATTTAGATTCAAAACACTTTTTGAAGGAGGAATGAATTTCAATGAAACTTGATCCAACAAAGATGAAAGACTGGGAGATAGCTGAGGCCGCAGAAGAGAACATGAAGACGGTCTATCAGCTTGGAGAAGAGCTCGCTCTTGAGAAGGAAGAGCTGCTTCCCTACGGACACTATGTTGCCAAGATAGACTATGCCAAGGCCCTTGAGCGCCTGAAGGACAAGCCGGACGGCAAGTATATTGATGTTACTGCTATCAGCCCAACCCCCCTTGGAGAGGGTAAGAGCACAAGCGCAGTAGGACTCATGGAAGGTCTTGGCAAGAGGGGAAAGAATGTTGTTGGTGCGCTCAGGCAGCCTTCAGGCGGCCCGACATTCAACATCAAGGGCAGTGCCGCAGGCGGTGGACTTGCCCAGGTCATTCCTCTTTCAAAATTTTCACTTGGCCTTACCGGCGACATCAATGCCATTATGAATGCCCACAACCTGGGTATGGTTGCGCTCACTGCACGCATGCAGCATGAATCCAACTACACTGACGAGCAGCTTGCCCTCCGTAACCTGAAGAGGCTTGATATCCATCCAAAGAGCGTTGAGTTCAAGTGGATTATTGACTTCTGTGCCCAGAGCCTCAGGAATATCACCCTGGGTCTTGGCGGACGCATGGATGGCATGACCATGCAGAGCGGTTTTAACATTGCCGTTTCTTCCGAGATCATGGCGATCCTTGCTATTGCAACGGATCTCAAGGACCTCAGGGAGCGCATTGGCAAGATCGTTGTGGCATACGACAAGACAGGAAAGCCCATCACCACCGAGGATCTCGAGGTTGCCGGTGCAATGACAGCCTGGATGGTTGAGGCAGTAAATCCCAACCTCATGCAGACCATTGAAGGCCAGCCCTGTCTGATCCATGCAGGTCCATTTGCCAACATCGCCATTGGCCAGTCTTCAGTAATTGCCGACAAGATCGGTCTTAAACTTGGTGACTACCTTGTTACCGAGAGCGGTTTCGGTGCGGATATCGGATTTGAGAAGTTCTGGAACCTCAAGTGCCGCTTTAGCGGACTCAAGCCAAACTGCGCAGTTGTTGTTGCAACGATCCGCGCCCTCAAGTGTCACGGTGGCGCACCCATTCCTCGTCCTGGCCGCCCAATGCCTGAAGAGTACAACACTGAGAATGTGGGCTGGGTTGAGGCAGGAACTGCAAATCTCCTGCACCACATTGAGACAGTCAAGAAGGCTGGAATCAACCCTGTTGTATGTATCAACGCATTTTATACAGACACCAAGGACGAGATTGCCGCATGCCGCAGGCTCTGTGAGCAGGCTGGTGCCCGTGTTGCTGTCTCCGAGCACTGGGAAAAGGGTGGGGACGGCGCCCTTGAGTTTGCTGACGCAGTTATTGAGGCATGTAACGAGGAAAACGACTTCAAGTTCCTCTATGACCTTGATATGCCGCTTCGTCAGCGTATTGAGCTTATCACCAAGGAGGTTTACGGCGGAGACGGTGTTACATACAGCCCGGAGGCACTTGCCAAGGCAGAGAAGATGGAGAAGGATCCGGAGATCTCCAAGCTTGGTACATGCATGGTCAAGACACACCTCAGCCTGTCAGACAACCCCAACCTCAAGGGTGTGCCAAAGAACTGGACACTCCACGTTCGTGACATCCTCACCTACAAGGGTGCAGGCTTTGTTGTTCCTGTTGCAGGAGCCATCAGCCTCATGCCTGGTACAGGTTCAGATCCTGCTTACCGCCGTATTGATGTTGATACTGACACAGGAAAGGTCAAGGGGCTGTTCTAAGTTCCGGATTTCAGGTTCTTAAAGTCTCCAAGACCGGCTTAACTTTATATCAGTGATCACAGTGCATGCCTGAAAGTGTGCTGTGATCACTGTTTTTTTGAGGGATACGTCAAGTGAATGAGTGGAAGGCAGAACTGCGGCCCCGGCACATGGCACGGGAACCGCAATTCTGCAGGGAGAGTGGTTAGTTGTTGATTACCTGAAAGTCGTGATATGCTTCCATTCCATGTTCGCCAACATCAAGGCCGGCGAGCTCTTCCTCTTTTGTAACTCTGATACCGTGCACCATGTCCACAACCTTGAACAGTATGAATGCTGTTCCAAAGGCCCATACAAAAGCCGCACCTATTCCAACAAGCTGAGTCATGATTATTTTCAATGTGACTCCTTCCATGTTGAAAAGCCCTGCAGCAAGGGTTCCCCATGCCCCGCAGACCCCGTGAACCGATACTGCGCCCACCGGATCATCTATGTGCATGCGGTCAAGCGCCAAAACGGAAAACACCACAAGAATTCCTGCAATTATACCGATTATTATTGAGCTTCCCGGGGTGACGTTTGCGCATCCTGCGGTGATGCCCACAAGTCCTGCCAGGGCCCCGTTAAGGCTCATGCTGATGTCAGGCTTCTTGAACATGATCCAGGAGGTGATCATGGCAAAGATTGCACCTGCTGCTGCAGCAAGGTTGGTGTTAACAAAGATCATTGCAATGGATTTGTCCGCGGTTGTAGTTGAGCCGGGATTAAATCCAAACCAGCCCAGCCAGAGGATAAAGACACCAATTGCGGCAAAAGGTATGTTGTGTCCAGGAATTGCCCTGACCTCACCATTGGGGCCATACTTTCCTATGCGTGGCCCAATGACAATTGCACCTGCCAGTGCGCACCATCCACCTATTGAGTGGACAACCGTGGAGCCTGCAAAATCTATGAAGCCCATTCCCTCAAGCCATCCGTTTCCGTTAAGCAGGCTTCCCCATGCCCAGCTTCCAAAAATTGGATAGATTAAGGCGCAGATAAAGACGCTGTAAATCAGATAAGCAGTGAACTTTGTGCGCTCTGCCATTGCGCCTGATACGATGGTTGCCGCAGTACCGGCAAACACTACCTGGAACATCCAGAAGGCAAGAATCCAGGGGTCGCTATCCGGGCCCTTCCAGCCGTTCAGGAAAAAATCAGAAGTCCCGAACCAGCCGGTTTTAGTGGCTCCGAACATCAGTCCGAATCCAATGGCATAGAATGCAAGGCTACCAATGGAAAAATCCATAAGGTTTTTCATCATGATGTTGATGGCATTTTTTGCCCTGGTAAAGCCTGCCTCTACCATTGCAAAGCCTGCTTGCATGAAAAACACAAGGGCAGCAGCCACCAGTGTCCATACGTAGTTTGCATGGGTCTGTACCAGTTCAATTGCCTGGTGGTTTGTAATAGGTGTTATAGGGTCGTCTGCGGCAATGACTGATGCCGGCAGGGCAAGGCATAGAAAAAATAGAAAAAAGCATAATTTTCTTATCCTCATGCTTATGTTCCTCCTCCTAACAGCTGTTGTTAAATGTTTCCTAGATTGAGCGTTTCAAAACCGGAAAGCTATGATAGACATAACTCCTTTTAATTTTTCCGTGGCTCGCAGTGTCGGTACTTTCCCCAGGTTGTTGCCATAGGCATTCTGTGGTGCTTTGAAACTCTTCCTACAAGTAGTGTGCCATCTGTTGTGTGGAGGTTTTAAATTGGAATAACATATTGTTTTTATGGAATAATAAAATTGCCGAGTATGTCAGAGGCATTGGCATTTAATTAGTTAAAATACATTTTTGTAATTTATCTTGATTTTTTTGCGACAAAAAAGTAATTAACGGAGTTAATTGATTAAAATTGGTAT
>JALWJV010000425.1:0-2980 GCA_026996955.1 Deltaproteobacteria bacterium | reverse complement strand
GTGTTATGCGTTTTGAAAAGGTCTTTCAAAAATGTAATATCGTTTCTTTTTTGTGTGGCTGGCAAAAGCCTTTCTTGTTTATTTATTGTAATATCAATATGTTATTGTTTGGCACGAATTTTGTAAAAATTAACGGCGAACGACGGTACCTCTCCCCAGGACCGTATGGGTGCCTTAACTAAGAAAACGAAAGGCAATTTCTCATCAGTTAAAATTTATCAGTATCTGGCTTGCAGATCTTGCTGCAGGGTAATTGCAATGGTCTTACCCGGCTTAAAATGCAGGGTCCGTGATGAGCAGATACAAAAACAGTCAAAAAAGGAGCGACAGATAAAATGAGTTTTCTCAACAGTGTCAAAGGTGTTTCGGTTATTACATTGCTTGTTCTGGTTATGGCTGCAGCCAGCCACAGTGTTTCTCTGGCCGAAGAGAAACCTGAAGCGGATATGTCAATGAGCCTTCTTAGCGCTTATATTTGGAGGGGGTATGAGCTCAGCAAGGACAGCATGGTGGTCCAGCCCTCAGCAACTGTGTCGTACAAAGGCTTTTCCGCTAATATATGGGGAAACTGGGATACTGATCTTTATGATGGCAAGCCTGAAAACCTAGAAGGAACTGACAACTATAACGAGACAGACATAACATTTTCCTATGGCCATGACTTTGGAATGTTCTCTGCTGAGGCAGGATACATCTATTATGCACTGAGCGGTGCCGATGACAGCCAGGAGTTTTATGTTTCAGGGACATTGAATGTCCTGCTGTCTCCCACTCTTACAATTTACAGGGAGTTTGCCCATTACCCATCAACCTACATCACCCTTGAAGTATCCCACTCCTTTGAACTTCCCAGGGGTATCTCCCTTGATATGGGGCTTAGCGGCAGTTATCTGGCAAGCGATGACAGTGATGCCTATGCTGATCCCGATGATGCGGACGACGAGTACAGCAACCTTCATGATGGCAAATTTTCTGTTGCCATGCCTATCCCTCTGGGTTCATTCATGAATTTTGATGCTGCACAGTACATAACCATCACACCTGAAATAGACTGGGTATTTCCTCTGAGCGGTGACGCATCCAAGGATATGGCACAGTCCGCTCTTGGCAGCACCAATAATAACAACTTTGTTTACGGCGGAGCCACATTCAGCTTCAGTTTTTAGGAGGGAAGAGATGAAAAAGATAGAAGCCATTATAAAACCGTTCAAGTTGGATGAGGTAAAGGAAGCCCTTAATGATATAGGTATCAAAGGCATGACCCTGACTGAGGTCAAGGGATATGGTCGACAGCGGGGCCACAAGGAAATTTACCGCGGGGCGGAGTATGAGGTTGATTTCGTGCCGAAGATCAAGTTGGGCATAATCGTGGATTCCTCAATGGTGGAAAAGGTGGTGGATGTTATACGAAATGCCGCTAACACCGGAAAGATTGGAGACGGAAAGATATTTGTACTGCCTGTTGACGATGTAATCCGTGTAAGGACCGGTGAGCATGGGGCAGAGGCCATCTGATTCAGATGGCAGCCTGGGACGGAGTTATCGTAGTTGGGAGGTGGCGGTAATTTTGCCTGTTGGCTCGTAAGTGTTGGAGACCGGGGACTGACCCCGGGGGCACGCAGAAGTGTTTATGCTTTTGCGTGCCTTTTTTGTGGTAGGCACAATTGTATATGTGGTGTGATGAGGTAGCCGACGTCCGGCCTGTATCAGCACGGGGAGAAAGTTCTCGTTACAGGGGATAAATTCCCCTTCAGAAAATTAGTGCTACTTATTTAATTAATGTAACACTAAGTCCTTTTTTAAATATACCAATAAAACAATAGGTTAAGGTCTCATTTTCAAAGCGGATGTTTTTGGGATCTCATGGGCATCTTTTTTGCATGCTGCCATGTGTCTGCATAAAACTGAATGTCAATTCAGAATTATATTTGCAAATAAAATCTATTTTACGGAGGAGATATGTCAGCCAAGATTATCAGCGGAACTGAAATAGCAAAGCAGATAAGGGAAGAACTCAAGGCAGAAGTGGCCGAGATGAAGGAGAAACATGGCGTTACTCCTGGTCTTGTCACCATTCTCGTTGGAGAGAATCCTGCCTCAATTTCCTACGTTACCGCAAAACAGCGCACAGCCCACGAACTGGGTTTTCATTCCATTCAGGATACACAGCCTGAGGATATCAGCGAGGACACGCTGCTTGGACTTATAGAAAAATATAATCAGGATGACTCAATCCACGGCATTCTGGTGCAGCTCCCCCTGCCCAAACACATAGACGAGGCAAAGGTGCTGTATGCAATATCACCTGATAAGGATGTTGACGGGTTCCATCCGGTTAATGTTGGAAAGATGGTGATTGGAGAGCAGTGCTTCCTTCCCTGCACACCCCACGGCATCCTTGAGATGCTCATCCGTTCAGGGGCTGAAACAAGCGGTGCAGAAGCTGTTGTGGTAGGTAGAAGCAACATCGTCGGAAAACCCATTGCAAACCTTCTCCTCCAGAAGCGTGAGGGCGGAAATGCCACTGTGACCCTGTGTCATACCAGAACCAAAGACATGGCATTCCACACCAAGAGGGCAGATATCCTGATTGTTGCAGCCGGACGCCCCAAGGTAATCACAGCAGATATGGTCAAAGAGGGAGCGGTTGTAATTGATGTTGGCGTTAACCGCATCGGCAAGACCCCTGAGGGCAAGGCAATACTCTGCGGCGATGTTGACTTTGATGCCATCAAGGAAAAGGCTTCGGCAATCACACCGGTACCAGGCGGTGTTGGTCCCATGACCATTACAATGCTTATGAAAAATACCGTACAGGCTGCCAAGCAGTTTGCAGGCATTGCCTGATACCTAGACTGAGCGTTTCAAAATCTGGAAAATTATTTTTTAATAAAATTGAAAGGGCTTATGTCAATTATAGCTTTCCAGTTTTGAAACCCTTCGGGATTGCCGTATTTACTGCATCTCCTTTGTCATAGGA
>JALWJV010000424.1 GCA_026996955.1 Deltaproteobacteria bacterium | reverse complement strand
TCCTTCATCTGCTCTCCGGTAAATTCACGCTTTTTCTCAACGCCGCACTCCTTTTTGAAATTCACCATGAGTTCCGTAAAGATCTCACGGGTAAGTCCCACTGACATTGACCATGACTGAACGAACCTGCGGTAATTGTCCCATGCAAACCACTTGTTGCCTGTAATCTTTGCCATGCCCTCGGTTGTTTCAAGGTTGCTTCCAACATTTATAATGGTTGACATCATTCCGGGCATGGAGATTGCCGCTCCGCTCCTTACAGAGAGCAGCAGCGGATTTGAAGAGTCCCCAAAGCTTGCCCCGGTACGCTGCTCAATCTCCTTTATCCCGTCCCGCACCTGGGAACAGAAATTTCGGTAGGCGCCGGGAAGCTTCTGGAACAGGCTGTAGTACCTGAACACCTCTGTGGTGATGATTATCCCCGGAGGAACACGGATTCCGTCCTTGGCAAGAAGCACCAGGTTATATCCCTTGTTACCGAGCTGGATAAGATTTCTGGTTTTAAGGCTGGGTTTGTATATGGAGCAGATATCCTGACCCGGATCATAGCTTAACAGCATGTCAACTTCCCGGTCATCAAGCACCTTTTTCTGCTCCATCAGCACCTGATAAACCCTTCCGATGAAGTTATCCAGATACTGGAGGCCAAAGGTGGATGATATAAGCTCACGCATGAAGCGCTCTGTAATACGGCTTATCATGAACGTGTCATCTGCCGTGCCCTTTGCCTCCTGGCGGGCTACCTGATACTTTGGAAGGAGCTGTTCAGGGCCAAGTTGCCTGATAATGCGGGCTATATTGTCCTGGTGGGGGCTCAGGTAATAGACATAGATCATGTCCTTCACGCCTTCAGACAGCCCCTTTACGATATCAAGGTACTGTGTAAAGGAAAAACGGCGGACTTCAAGGGAGGTCTCAAGCAGTGTAAGATAGGTGGAAAACTTCTTTGAATTTACACCATTAAGCCTGATTGCACGCCAGAACAGCTTAAGTGCCTTGAGTATGTGCACAAAGGTTGCCCTTGTAATAAAGGGCACCTCCATCTCAAGAAGGAGCCGTTCAAAATATACATTTGCAAGATTCTCAAGCCTGAAGGTAAGGCCCAGGGCATCAAATTTCTTTTCGTGATAGCGCCCATACATGGAGGGGATGTCAGCGGCAATATGGCGTTTAAGGTATATCTCCTCAACAGGCTCAAACTTTTCAGGACTGAGAATAATATCCTTCAATCTCTCAAGTTCGGTAAGTATGACATCCAGGGCATTTTCCGCATCATCGCTTCCAAGGATTTCCATTACACTGTCAAGGTGATCAAAACCGTATTTTTTTGCCTCCTCAAGATGCGCCTCTATCTCCTGCACGCCAAGCTTGTACTTCTGGTTTTCAAGCCTGTACATCTGGTGCAGAAGCTCAAGCCTTCGACGCTCATGAGGCGGGACATCAGTTACCTCCTCGAGGATTTTGTGCAGCTCTTCTTCACTCAGGTTCAGCAGGCGGTCCAGATTTCCTGCAAAAGGCTCAAGCCCAAGTCTCCTGGCAAGATGATGAAGAAGATGGTTTACATGGTCAATGTACGGGCCCTGTACAGGGATCTCTTCAAGGATCTGCGGGGCAAGATATGGTTTGAGACAGTCCTTTTCTCTGCTGAACCAGAAACAGAGAATTGCCTCAATAAAATATACAATCAGGTTGTTGCTCTCCACATGGCTCTGCTTGCGCAGGAAGTGGATAAGCCTGTCCTTTCTGTGTGAGATCTCATCAAGCTCTGTTGAGACATCCCGCAAAAGCCCCTCGGCCCCGATTTCGTTAAAGTAAACAGGAAGGAACCGGGCAAACTGCTTCACAAGGTTATAAACAGGGGCAACTTCACAGTTTAACAGCTGTGTAACATCACGCTGAAAAAGGTCTGTATCCCTTA
>JALWJV010000423.1 GCA_026996955.1 Deltaproteobacteria bacterium | reverse complement strand
CTACTATTCTTTCTCCCATTAGAATTCCTCCTTTCTTTCTGAAATAACCCGGAAGGCCTTGATCGGGTATCCTCAATAAGTCAATAACATAATACCATGCCCGGGATAAACCAAACCTCTTTGGCAAGGGGTTGAGGGTTGAAAAACGTCTGTTATGCAAAATAATCGCTCATAACTTATCACATGAGTGCTGTTGTAACAACGTGCCTGTTCTGCGTGGCAGGTCTGGGGCTGTAGACAGCCCGGGAAGCCTGATTGTTGAAAAACTATTTTTCTCTGTTAAAGTACGCTTATGGATAGCACTAAAGATCAGGACAGAGAGAACAGATCCTCTGAAACCTGCACTAAAGATACTGAAAAAAAGCAGCAGGAATCCAGTGAAACACTTTCTCCGCTTCCTTCCCAGGAAGATCTTGAGAAGGAAATAGGCGATTACCTCTCCAAAAAATACGGAGGCAAGGTCCGTATCGTCTCGCAGATGGTCTTTCCCAAACACCTGAAGGCTGATGAGACAGATGACGCCCAGGGTGCTGGCCCTGGTGAAGATAGCAGTCTGTCATTTAATCTCAAGCCAGAGGAGCTTGAGGAGTATCTAGACCAGTATGTAATCCGCCAGGACGAAGCCAAGGCAATACTTGCAACCAAGGTCTGCACCCACTTCAACAGAATAAGATATCTCAAGGAAAGCGGACATGACGAGCTTCCTGTGGGCAATATCAAGAATAACATTATTCTCATGGGGCCCACAGGAGTGGGAAAGACGTTCCTTGTAAAGCTCATAGCTGACCGCCTTGGAGTCCCGTTTGTAAAGGGCGATGCCACAAAATTCAGCGAGACCGGTTATGTTGGCGGGGATGTTGAAGACCTGGTGCGTGACCTGGTCCGTGAGGCAGGCGGAGATGTGAAGCGGGCAGAATGCGGTATCATATATATTGACGAGATTGACAAAATTGCGGCAACAAGGGGACTGCACGGGCCAGATGTCTCACGGGCTGGAGTGCAGAGGGCACTGCTAAAACCCCTTGAAGAGACAGAAGTTGAGCTTAAAACACCCCATGACCCAATTTCCCAGCTTGAGGCCATTGAGCGTTTCAGAAAGACAGGCAAGCGGGACAAGCAGACAATCAGCACGAAAAACATCCTCTTTATTGTAAGCGGCGCATTTTCCGGCCTTGAAGAGACCATTCGTAACCGCATGACCCGCCAGTCCATTGGCTTTGGAGCTGAGATAAACAGCGAAGAGGATGTAAACTGGCTTGAGTATGTAAAGCCGCAGGATTTCATAGAGTACGGTTTTGAATCCGAGTTTATGGGCAGGCTTCCTGTTGTGGCAAGGCTCCATGAGCTTTCTGAAGATGACCTCTTTGATATCCTGCGTAATCCCAACAGTAACGTAATTATCAGCAAAAAACACGATTTCCGTGCCTACGGCATTGATCTGAAGTTTGAACAGGATGCCCTGAGACTCCTTGCTCACCAGGCATATCAGGAACAGACAGGTGCCAGGGCCCTTGTAAGCGTGGTGGAGAAGGCGCTGCTTCCCTTTGAAAAACGCCTGCCCTCCCTTGATGTCTCGTTCCTTGTGGTTACAAGGGAGATGGTGGAGGACCCGGAGAGGGAGCTTGAAAAGTTCCTTGAGAATCCTTTCAACCCCCGTCTTCTCAGGAGTTATGAGGCACTGGTGGCTGCAGAAAAGGAGCAGTTGGCAAAGAGTATCCGCAGCCGTGAACTGCCTCAGTGGGTAGAAGATGGTGTAGATCTCACTGAAAAACGTCAGGAGCTGATTGCGCACCTGTGTCTTAAGCAGGACCTGCCCATCAGCAGGGCGGCAGACAGGGTGCTTTTCTGGATTCGCCAGATAAAAAGCTACGAGGTATCATTCTTTAACAGGTGCGGTATCCGTATAGAATTCGATGACACAGCGCTGG
>JALWJV010000422.1:1388-8709 GCA_026996955.1 Deltaproteobacteria bacterium | reverse complement strand
GAAGGAGACCATGCGCCTTTCTGCAGCGGCAAAGCAGACTGTAAGCGATCGAATTGATCAGGTGCTTACCAACCGTCTCCTTGGCTTTCCTGTCTTTGTCCTGTTCATGTACCTGCTGTTCCAGGGAACCTTCACCCTTGGGGCATATCCCGTGGAGTGGATAGAGGCGGCAGTAGAATTTACAGGCAAGGTGGCAGACCACCTGCTTCCTGCAGGCCTGCTTCACGACCTCATCATTGATGGCATTATCGGCGGGGTTGGAGGGGTCATAGTATTTCTGCCCAACATATTGATACTCTTTCTTGGTATCAGCCTGCTTGAAGATACCGGTTACATGGCACGGGCGGCATTCATCATGGACAGGGTGATGCATACCCTTGGGCTTCACGGTAAATCCTTCATACCGCTTATCATGGGGTTTGGGTGTAATGTGCCGGCAATAATGGCTGCAAGGACCCTTGAAACCAAGCGCGACAGGCTGCTTACCATTTTGATAAATCCCCTTATGAGCTGCTCGGCCAGGCTCCCTGTGTATGTGCTTATTGCAGGGGCATTTTTTCCTGGCAGAGAGGGAAATGTCATATTCATCATCTATTTCCTGGGCATAGCCCTTGCCATTGTCATGGGACAGCTTTTCAGCAAGACCCTGTTCAAGGGTGAGACAGCCCCCTTTGTAATGGAGCTTCCTCCCTACAGGCTTCCGACATTGCTCAGTGTCATGCTTCACATGTGGGAGAAGACAAAGGTCTATCTCCAGAAGATGGGTGGAGTTGTCCTGGCATTTTCCATTGTAATATGGTTTTTGGGCGCCTTTCCCAGGGATATTCAGTACAGCCCTGAACTTGTAACGCAACACCAGGCAATTAAAGCCGGTCTTGCACAATGTGCAGGACATAATGAAACTGGTAAAGAGGCTGACAGGTGTTCAGAACTCAAGGCAGAGCTTGCGTCTGTTGAAACCGCAATGGAGAACCAGAGGCTGTCTGAGAGCTACATTGGCAGGCTTGGTCATGCCGTAGAGCCGCTTATAGCACCCCTTGGCTTTGACTGGAGACTGGGAGTCAGTCTTATTACCGGCTTTGTTGCCAAGGAGGTGGTTGTAAGTACCATGGGTGTGCTTTACCAGGTTGGAGATGCCGAGCCTGGCAGCACAGGTCTTCAGAATGCCCTTAAAAAGAGCGGGCTTACCCCGGCAACTGCCTTTGGTTTCATGGTATTTGTGCTCATTTATGTACCTTGCATGGTGACTGTGATTACAATATGGCGTGAGACCGGCTCCCTTGGATGGACCTGTTTTACTGTGGGATATCTAATGACACTTGCCTGGATTATGGCGTTTCTGATACGAATAGGGTGTATTGCAATTCACTGTGCTGTGTAATTAATGTAACCTGAATTGAGCGTTTCAAAAGTTTGAAGAAATGATTTTATACGATATTAAAAGGAATTACATGTATCATACTCTTCAATTTTTGAAACCCTTCGGGATTGCCGGATTCACTGCATCTCCTTTGTCAGAGGAATTCCCATATAGCCGACTATTATGGGAAATTCCTCTTTCGCGGATCTGCAGCAAATCCGACAATCGCTCAATCCAGGTGTAAGGTTGGTAAATGGTCTTGGTTTTATAAGGCTTCGCTTCGCCAGGGAAAACTACGAAATTGTTCAAAGTCACTCCCAAACAAGACCATTTACCACGCTGAATAGATACCTGAATAGATACATTTTATGCGCTTAGCCATCAAAAAGGGGGAAATCATATGAAGTGCCCTGGGCAGGACAGCCGTTACTGGAGGCCTGATGCGATTTTTGAAGCAGAGTGTTCAAAGTGCGGGCACCTGGTGGAATTTTTCAAGGATGATACGTGGAGAAAGTGTCCTGAATGCGGTGTCAAGGTGCCTAACCCACAGCTTGATTTTGGTTGTGCCACCTACTGCCCCTATGCAGAACAGTGCGTGGGCAGCCTGCCTCCGGAGATTGCCAGAAAGCGCCTGAAAGAGATAAAGGAAGAGGGAAATGTCCCTGAGGAGGCAAAGGAAAAGGGCCTGCTGGATGATACTGAGCACAGCAGGACTTGAGTCTCACGGTCTGTGCGGATGCAAGGCGGCACTGGCAAAGACGCACCGGTCGCACTTCGAGCCCCTGACAAATCAGCAGATGCAGTAATCTTTTTGAGCAGATACGCAAAAAAAGGAGAGCGGCGAGATTGGTGGGGGAGGGCCGCTCTCCCAGAGGAGGAAGGGATAAGGAGGTATGTTGGTACTAATATGGCATTATGAGTAAACAGCCTTTTCCAATAAAGGCTGTAAGTCTGATGTTAATTCACATATTCCGGTGGCGGTCCGTCAATAGCCTGGGTCAGCCATTTTTTCAGCTCTGCACTTGGGGGATAGACACCTACGCCAGCCTTTTTGCCACCCTCTTCAATTGATTTTTTGAAAAGTTTCTCATCAACCGGTATTTTTGCAATTTCTTCAACCTCTTTTGAGGAGCGTCTGAGAAGAGTTGCCTGAGCCGGTGACTCCCAATCGTAAAGAACAAAGTAGATTGATTCATCATCTCCGCTGCGGACAAAGTCATTTCCCCTTGTCCAGCCAGCGCCCCATTCAAGGTACATGTCCACTGCCTTTTCCGGAGTCATTGTCCAGTCTATCTGATGTACCAGGTCGCGTTTTTTTCTGAGGTCTTTGATGTCTCTGATCATTTGGGAGCCCTCCAGTTTTGCTCTGTTAATACTTGTAAAAATTTAATGTTAAAAACACAATAAACGGTTTCTATAAGACTGTCAAGATTTTTTTAACCTTTTTTATCTTATTTTTCAGATACACGATCACGCCCTGGGGGAAAGACAGAAAACGTTTCAGTCGACCTCTAACATATTCTTGGCAGAGGTTCTCCAGTTAGAGGCTCAGCAAACCTGCTTCCGCCAGAGCTGGTGTGCACAACAACCTTTCCAGGATAGTTACTTGTAACTTTGCCGATAATTGAACAGTTATGCCCTTCTGGAAATGAACGCATCACTTCAATGATGGACTCTGCATGCTGTTCTTCAGCAATGGCAATAAACTTGCCTTCGTTTGCAATATATAGTGGATCAAGGCCCATAAGCTCACAGGCTGCCCTGACCGGCGCAGCAATTGGTATTTCCGCTTCAAAAATCTCCATGCAGGTTCCAGAGCTCCTTGCCAGTTCACTTAAAGTGGTGGCAAGCCCTCCCCGGGTGGGGTCTCTTAATGCGTGCAGGGCATGTACGCTACTAGACTGTATGAGTTTGCCAAGTATTGACTGAACCATCTTGTGCAGGGCACAGGTATCACTTTGTAATTCCCCCTGAAACTCCAATCCCTCCCGGCTGGTAAGAATTGTTATGCCGTGATCGGCAACTGTTCCTGAAAGCAGTACTGCATCACCCTCTCTGATACGTGAAGATGATATGTCCGCAGCTTCATCTATAATTCCTATGCCAGAGGTGTTTATGAAAATCCGGTCTGCCTTTCCCCTTGGGACCACCTTGGTATCCCCGGTTACCACCGGCACCTCAGCTTTTCTGCATGTATCAGCAATATCCCTGATAATCCTCTCAAGGTCATCAAGCCCGAATCCCTCTTCGATAATCAGCCCAAGGCTCAAGGCTGCAGGCCTTGCCCCCTGCATTGCCAGGTCATTGATAGTACCGTTGATGGCAAGCTCGCCAATGCTGCCACCGGGAAAGAAGATTGGGTCCACCACGAAACTGTCTGTGGAAAAGGCAAGTTTTTTACCCTGAATGTTCAGAACAGCCGCATCTTCCATTCGATGTAGCGCAGGGTCCGTGAGATATTCAAGAAACAGGGATTCTATCAGTTCCGAGCTTGCGCTTCCCCCGCTTCCATGATCAAGGGTGATCTGCTTTTGAGTTTTATCCTGCATTTTCATGCTCCCTGCGCAAATTTATATGCTCTCCATCCCAAACCTGTACCATGCGGCACAGGTGCCCTCGTTAGAGACCATGCAGGGGCCAATGGGTGCAGATGGCGTACAGATTTTTCCAAACAGCGGACATTCATTGGGCATTTTCCTGCCCTTTAGTATCTCCCCGCAGAGGCAGCCTGGCGGCTCATCAAGTTCAGGAACCTCTATGCCAAGACGCCTTGTAACATCAAAATCTGCATATCTTTGCTTTGGAACAAGCCCGCTTCCTGCAATTGTTCCAAGACCCCGCCACCTTGAATCCACAGGAATAAAGACCTCCTCTATAAGTTCCCTTGCCTTGATGTTACCCGATGATGTGACTGCCCTGGCATAGCAGTTATCAACCCTTGGGCTTCCCTCATTGATTTGCTCCAGTAGAGCAAGGATTGCCAGGAGTATATCAGCAGGTTCAAAGCCTGCCACAGCGCAACAGAGTCCATAATCCTCTGAAAGAAACGAGAAAGCATCAGAGCCTGTGATAATACTTACGTGGCCAGGGCAGAGCAGGCCGTCTATGGTTAGCCTGGTGTCCTGCATAAGGGTTTCAAGGGCAGGCGGCATGATCTTGTTTGCAGGAAATATGCAGAAATTTTTGATATCTTCCCTGTATGCCTGGAGTATGGATGCTGCTATAAGGGGGATTGTGGTTTCAAAGCCAATGGCTATGAATACAACAAGTTTGGCCGGATTGTCCCTGGCGATTTCTATTGCATCTGCCGGAGAATATACAATACGGATATCAGCCCCGGCAGCCCGGGTGTCAGCAAGAGAGCCACTGCTTCCGGGAACCCGTATCATATCCCCGAAGGTTGTGATAATTACGTCTTTGCAGCCTGCCACTCTGCAGAATGCATCAATAAGCCCTGGCGGTGTTACGCACACCGGGCATCCAGGACCTGACACAAGCTGGAGTTTATCCGGGAGAATCCGGCGCAGGCCGTGCCTGAATATTGCCATTGTGTGTGTGCCGCACACCTCCATGATCCTTACGGGCCTTGTAAGTTTTCGCTCTATTTCAGCAGAGAGGGACCTCACAAGGTCCGGATTACGGTATTCGTCAATATATTTCATGGATGTGGGTGATCAGTTGCTGCAGGTCGCGTTTCATGCCCGGTGGACAGATGCAGCAATTTCACTCATAAGCTCAAGGCTTCGTTCTGCCTCTGACGCATCAAGGCAGTTTACCGCAAAGCCTGCATGGATAATCAGATAGTCACCTGGCTCAGGCATGCGATCAACAAGATCAAGCCGCACCTTGCGCCTGATACCATCTGCATCAACAATGGCTACCGGCGGATCAGTCAGGCTGTCTGTTCCGCCACCTGTTTCAATTACCTTCATGGGAATGGCAAGGCACATGTAAATTTAATCTCCAGGCGAATTTGAGGCACTGTTTCACTGTGCCGGACATCATAATGCCACAATCATTTGCGTATTCATTCAGCGTGGTAAATGGTCTTGTTTTGGAGTGACTCTGAATAATTTCGTAGTTTTTCTTGGCGAAGCGCAGCCAAAAAATCGTGTTTGTTTGAGCGAGGCACGAGCGAGTTTCGCGATTTTTGCGGAGCAAGCCTTAGAAAAACAAGAAATTATTCACCGGAACGGAAAAACAAGGCCATTTACCAACCTTATTATTACGATTTGACCAGGTAAATCTGACCGGCTGAAATTCCACCGTCATTTACAGGTATCTCTTTACCTGTGTACACTCTGTAGCCAGAATTTTCCAGTGTGATGCTCATAAACTCTGAAAGAAGCCGGTTCTGAAAACAGCCGCCGCCAAGTATAATGTTGCGCACAATCAAGGTTTGTGTAATATTTTTAATCAGTTCCAAGGCCGACTTCACTAACCAAAGGTGAAAATCAAGGGCAATTTCATCTGACGGCACACCCTGTTTCATGTCATCAAGGATCAGTGGCACAATAATCCGGCTGTCAATAATCCACTGGTTACCTTTCTTAACCGTGTCACTTTTTTTTAATGTACCGCTTTTCCACCTGCAGCAACCAACAGGCGCATGGTTCACGCCCGGTCTTCCGGAAACGGCACGAAATGCCGCTGCCTCAAGCTCCATTGCTGCCTGTGCCTCAAAACTGGTGTCACACCTCAGGCCCGTAAGGGCAGCCACTGCATCAAAGAGCCTGCCTGCACTTGAAGTCCAGGGGGTGTTGATCTTCTGCTGGACAATACGGGCAATAAGCCTTCGCGTTTCCACAGGTATTTCAAGTATGGCCCGGGGCAGCCTGCTGTCATTACCATCTATCTGAAAGCCAGCGGATAAAAGCAGGGAGAGTGCCATACGCCAGGGCTGCGAGGCTGCCGCATCTCCTCCGGGCATTGGAATGGGCAGAATATGTCCCAAGCGCTTGAATTTACCCTTATTTACATAAAAAAATTCCCCTCCCCACACCGTACCGTCCGGCCCGTATCCTGTGCCGTCAAATATCACGGCAACCGCCTCGCTAACTCCGTGTTCTGCCATCACTGCCCCTGCGTGGGCATGGTGATGCTGCACCTCTGTAACAGCAATACCCTGCTCCTTTGCATACCGGCTGCTCAGATAGTCAGGATGCATGTCACAGACAACTGCACCAGGAGTTATTTCAAGCAGGTCCTGCATGTTCTGTATGGAATGCCTAAAAAATTCATACGCGGCAGGGGACTTGAGGTCTCCAATATGCTGACTCAGAAAGAGTTGGTCCCCGCGGCATAATGCAAAGGTGTTTTTCAGTTCTGCTCCGCAGGCAAGAAGCGAGGCTGAAGAATCATCGCAGGGATCACCAGATGACAGGCTGTTAGAAGACAAACCCTTAAGGTGCACCGGAACAGGGGCATAACCCCTGCTCCGTCTTATCATTGCAGGCATTTCATTTATTATTCTCACAACCGAATCATCAGCCCGGTTAACAATCTCCCGGTTATGCATAAGAAAGAAGTCTGCAATACCCCCAAGCCTTTTCACTGCACCATCATTTGTAATGCATATAGGCTCCCCCGCCCTGTTACCTGATGTCATTACAAGAAATTCCGGGCAGTCTGCACGGGCAAAGAGCAGGTGATGAAGCGGTGTGTACGCCATCATCAGGCCAATTTCGTTAATCCCTGGGGCAATGGCATGTGGGAGCACACAGGGGATCTTTTCTGCCAGCACAATGGGGGCATGCATGGAGCAGAGAACCTTTTCCGCAAGTTTATTTCTCCTTGCACAACGCCTTGCCCTGTCCATGTCAGGGACCATTATGGCAAGGGGCTTTTCCGGGCGTCTTTTAAGCTTCCTCAGGCGAATTACCGCCTCTTCTGACTGGGCGTTTACAGCAAGATGAAATCCCCCAAGCCCCTTTATGGCAACTATGTACCCCTCTTTCAGTG
>JALWJV010000422.1:0-1378 GCA_026996955.1 Deltaproteobacteria bacterium | reverse complement strand
CAGGTCAAGGCATCTGCTGTTTCCGACTTCAAGCCTGTTCCCCTTGCTGTCATGCCATGAGAGCACAGGCCCACACCTGGGACACGCATTTGGCTGGGCATGAAATCTCCTGTCTTCAGGGGAATGATATTCCTTCAGGCAGGCCTTGCACATGGAAAAACTGCTCATTGAGGTGTTGGCCCTGTCATAGGGCATGGATGTTATGATGGTAAACCTCGGGCCGCAGTTGGTACAGTTGGTAAAGGGATAGTCATAACGCCGGTTTCCGGGATCTTTAATTTCAGAGACGCACTGCCTGCATGTGGCAATATCAGGAGGGATCAGCGCATCTGCCGGTTGGGCATCCGTATGACTTTCAAGGATACGAAAACTGTCATCACCACGATCATCGGTACAAGGGAACAACTCAATCTCGCCTATTCTTGCAAGGGGAGGCGGAAAAGAAGTGAGACCTTCCAGGAATTTTTCGATCTGTTCCTTTGAGCCCGAGATAAAAATTTCCACCCCGTGGGTAGTATTTGAAACAGTACCCTTAATTCCAAGGCCTGTGGCAAGATTATACACAAATGGCCTTAATCCAACCCCCTGGACAATGCCGTGCACCACTATTTTAAGGCATTTGTGAGAGTCAGGATTCATATTGCCCTGTAACGGAGTTCTGTAATGGACAGGAATATGTGGAAGATACTTGATTTCAAAATTGATCGGGCATACAACATAATTAACATGGATGAATAGTGTTGCTATCAAAACAGGGGAAATTTGATACCATTTGCGTCCCTTGCGTCTTGGCGGTTCATTTTTTTTACTGTACCCGAAAGGAGGGTAACATGGCAGATGAGATTTTCAAACCGGACGTTTCGTTAAGCAGAAGAAAGTTTCTCAAGGGCTGTGCAATAGCTGCGGCTGCCCTTGGGCTTTCGGAGTCAATGACTGCAAAACTGGTGGAGGCTGCCACTTCCCCCCAGCGCCCCCCGGTGATATGGCTCCATTTCCAGGAGTGTACAGGGTGCACCGAAAGCCTTCTAAGGGCATCACACCCGGACATAGCCCGCCTGATACTTGATATTATCTCACTTGATTACCATGAAACAGTGATGGCTGCTGCCGGTCACCAGGCGGAAAAGTCTCTCCATGATACCCTTGAAAAGTATGACGGCAAGTTCATCTGCGTAGTAGAGGGAGCAATTCCCACAAAGGATAATGGTGTTTACTGCAAGATTGCAGGCAAGACCGCAATGGAGATCCTGGACGAGGTCGGCCCAAGGGCTGCGGCAGTGATTGCCATTGGCACATGCGCGGCTTTCGGCGGAGTTCAGGCAGCAGAGCCCAACCCCACCGGTGCTGTTGGTGTGCAGGAACTCCTCAAGAAAAAAAC
>JALWJV010000421.1 GCA_026996955.1 Deltaproteobacteria bacterium | reverse complement strand
GATAAGTGCGGTGCCACCGCCGGGAACAATGCCTTCCTCAACTGCTGCACGGGTTGCATTGAGTGCATCCTCAACCCTTGCCTTCTTCTCTTTCATTTCGGTTTCGGTTGCTGCACCAACATTGATTACTGCAACACCGCCGATCAGCTTGGCAAGACGCTCCTGGAGTTTTTCACGGTCATAGTCAGATGTGGTCTCTTCGATCTGGGCGCGAATCTGTTTAACCCTGCCCTCGATCTTCTCGCGCTCACCAGCACCGTCAACGATTGTTGTGTTGTCCTTGTCAACAACAATGCGCTTTGCAGTACCCAGGTCGTTTACAGTTACATTCTCAAGCTTGAGACCAAGGTCCTCGGCAATCATGGTGCCACCGGTGAGGATTGCAATATCCTCCATCATTGCCTTGCGCCTGTCGCCAAAGCCAGGAGCCTTTACAGCACATACAGAGAGGGTGCCGCGGAGCTTGTTCACAACAAGTGTTGCAAGGGCTTCGCCGTCAACATCCTCTGCAATGATCATGAGGGGCTTACCCATCTTGGCTACCTGCTCAAGAACAGGCAGAAGGTCTTTCATGTTGCTGATCTTCTTTTCATGGATAAGGATGTAGGGGTCTTCCAGGGAGCAGACCATCTTCTCCGGATCAGTTACAAAATAGGGAGAAAGGTAGCCGCGGTCAAACTGCATACCCTCAACCACGTCAAGGGTTGTCTCCATTGACTTGGCTTCCTCAACGGTGATAACTCCCTCTTTACCAACCTTGTCCATTGCCTCGGCAATGATGTTACCGATGGTTGGATCATTGTTGGCAGAAATTGTACCGACCTGTGCAATCTCCTTCTGGTCCTTGGTGGGCTTGCTGATTGCGCGGAGCTTGTCAACCATTGCATCAACCGCCTTGTCGATACCCCTCTTCAGGGCCATGGGGTTAATGCCGGCTGCAACGAGCTTTGAACCCTCTGTGTAGATGGCCTGTGCCAGGATGGTAGCTGTGGTGGTTCCGTCACCAGCGGTGTCGCTTGTCTTGGAGGCTACCTCCTTCACCATCTGTGCGCCCATGTTGGCGAATTTGTCTTCAAGCTCGATCTCCTTGGCTACTGTAACACCGTCCTTGGTGATAACAGGAGAACCGAATGACTTTTCGATAATTACGTTACGTCCCTTGGGACCAAGTGTAACCTTAACTGCATTGGCCAGGGCGTTAACGCCTGCGAGAATGGACTCTCTGGCCTTTACATCATATTTAATTTCTTTTGCTGACATTGTTTACTTACCTCCGTGATTCCGTGAATCGCTCAAATTCTGTAGTGTTCTGCTGATACCAGGGATTAGTCTTCGATAATTCCCAGAACGTCATCTTCCCTCATGATAAGGTATTCCTGACCGCCAATCTTGATGTCAGTGCCTGCATACTTTCCAAACAGGATCTTGTCTCCTTCCTTGACATCAAGGGGTTTAACCTCTCCGTTCTCAGCTATTTTTCCATTTCCAACAGCGATAACCTTACCCTCAACAGGTTTTTCCTTTGCTGAGTCAGGAATGATAATGCCACCGGGTGTCTTGTTCTCCTCTTCAATACGCTCTACAAGAATGCGATCGTGTAGTGGACGAATCTTCATGATAACTACTCCTTTTTTATAAAATTGGGATTATGTTTCTGATAATCAAGATTTGACCGGGACAAGGTAAAGGTAGCAGTATTAGCACCGGTCATTGACGAGTGCTAATATAAGCATGAAAAAGAGGTGTGCAAGAGGTTTTTTGAAAATTTTTTTGAATTTTTTTCAACCCATTGAAATAAGGAATAAAATAAATACGTTATTGCGGCATGAATGGTGGGATGTTGGTTTTTACGCTGAACAGTAACATCAAAATTTACCACTTCTGGATTGAGCGATTGTCGAATTCTCACCGGTTCGGTGCATGAATGTCCTGTTTGGGAGATACTGGCGGCTGCCCTGGAAGCCGGATGATAAAGGTGGTTCCTCTGCCGGGTCTGGATTGAACTTCAATGGTGCCGCCGTGCCTGTCAATAATGCTCTTAACAATAGAAAGTCCCAGGCCGGTTCCTCCCTTGCCCTGATGCGCCTGGTAAAAGGGTTCGAACAGGTGGTTCAGGTGTTCTTCATCTATACCTTCGCCGGTGTCGGAAATGTTTATGACAATGTCCTGTCCTTCAAGCGCGGCTGAAATTACCACGCTTCCTTTATCTGGAGTGTGACGGTAGGCGTTATTCAAGATGTTGATTAGCACATCATGAATTTTGGTTTTGTCCGCATTGACCACAAGCCATTCTGGAATGCCCATTTCAACATGAATCTCTGCCTGTAGCGCCTGTAGTTCGTTAATACAGGCCCTTGCCAGGGGAGCCAGGTGAAAGGCTTCTATTTCAAGGGGCAGGGCTCCAATGTCAAGCCTCACCATCTCAAGCATGTCCTCCACCATGGCCTGCATGTTGTTAATATTTTTCTGAACAGTCCTGATTATGTCACGTCCTTCTTCTCCAAGGGAGTCAGCGTAAAATGAATAGAGGAAGTCCACGTTTGCCTTGATAGCCGTAAGCGGTGTGCGGAGTTCATGGGAGGCCGCCCGCAGAAATGCAGCTTTTGAGTGATACATCTGCTTCATTTCAGAATAGGCGGATTCAAGCTCATCCCTTGCCTTGGTGAGCTGGCTTATGGTTTCCCGGAGCTCTGCAGTTCGCTGCTCAACGGTCTCTTCAAGAGACTGGTTTGCCCTTTCCAGTTCGCTGTATGCCAGCTCGATTGCCTTTTTGCTCTGTCCCACCTGGTCTATCATGTTGTTAAAGGCGGTTGCCAGTTCTCCTATTTCGTCCCGTGAGTTTATATCCACCCGGGTAGGCAGAATCCCCGCAATTACATGTTCTGTTGCCTGGGTAAGTTTTTTTAATGGCCGTGATATCCACTGCACCAGGACCAGGGTCAGCAAGAGAGACAGTCCTGCAATGGCTGCAAGCAGTATTAGAGAACTTGTCTGCAGTATGCGCAATGTCCTCTTAACCCGTTCGAGGGAGATTCCCACGTACAGTTCTCCACCTTTTTCAGCAGGCGTCTTCGTCCCTTCGGAACCAAGGATGAGTTCATCCGGCGACGTAAGTTGGGGAATCATGATAGGTTGCTTGATAATCCATATCCCCTGACCTTCCTGAACCCGAACAATTTCAGGAGATGAGTGTTGATAGCCATTGTCAGGGAACATTTTTCTGATGGCAGTGACCGTGCCTGAACCTAGGGTGCGGGGGACCGTGCCATAGCTTGCTAATACCTTGTGGGAATTATCCTCTATCCATGCAAATGCAACGTCATCATAATTTGAAAGCGAATGCAAAAGGTTTGAGAGATTGGTGATGTTTCGGGTGACCATGCCGTAAACACTGTTTGCAGAGAGGTTGCGTGTAAGTGAAAGGGCAAGTGTTTGCAGATCTGAATACAGGATTTCCTGTTGATGACGGAACAGGAATATTCCAATGCACGAAAAGGTCAGTATGAGAATAAGCGAAATAAGGGTTATAAATTTGAATGCCAGTGTGGGGCGGAACATAATTAGTCTGCAAGTATCCTTGCATTTTCAAGGATTTTGCGGTCTATGTGGATTCCAAGCATTCTGGCCGTATGCATGTTGATGCAGGGGATAAACCTGTCAGGATACCGGAACATTAGGTTTGAAGGACTTTGCCCCTTTAGAATTAGGTTGACCAGCTCTCCTGTCTGCTTCCCTGTGGAGCGGTAGTCACAGTCCAGTGCAAACAGTGCCCCTGCCCTTGTAAAATTGCCGGAGAGCCCTATAAACGGTATCTTGTGGTGGAGACAGAAGAGGATTATCCGAGGGGAGATGATGCTGTTGTAGATTTCACCATCAGGAACCGCCAGCAGCACTTGGGCCTCTTCTTCCAGTTTTTCAAGCATGTCTGTAAGCTCTGATATCCGGTTAATTTTCAGTGCAACTGCCTGGCATCCCATACGTGGCATTACTGCAACAAGGCGATTCAGCCATTTTTCAGTTGCACCTGTGTAGATAATTCCTATACGTGTGACGCCTGGTATTATCTTTTTTATCCATTCAATCTGAATTTCCGGCGGAATGTCAAGAAGCACTCCGGTAACATTATCATTGTTTAAAAGTTTTGTAGGCGGGTCAAGAACCATTGAAAATACCAGTGGTATATCGAGATTCATGCCTAGAGCCGACATTGTAGCCTTGGTGCCAACTGTGACAATGACTGCCGGAGCAAGCTGTTTAATGCGCTTGGCGATTGAGAATGCTGATGAACTTCCAAGGTTCATCCGGATGGTTTCTGCCTGGGTCTCTGCCGGGGCTGATGTAAGGGTTTCTTCTATACCGGAAACTGCCTCTTCGTAGGCCGGGATGGTATCGCTGGTGATGATTGCAACAACTCTCCCCGCATGTGCTATAACCGGGCATAGGGACAGCAGCGGTTGAAACACCACGGCGCAAAGAACAATTGCCATAAAGGTGTTACTGTATTTTTTGATGCCTGCTGCCATTTAACGTAATTTCTCAGGAAGGTGATCTAAAAGTGCCAGGTGATTCTTCCAGTAAAAGTGGTGTCGGGTTTTGGCCCGGCCGGGTATTCCATTGTCCGGTCATGAAACAGGTTATGAACTGCACATGTAATTGAAAATGGCCAGTTTTTGGGCATGTAACCTGCTGAAAGATCACCATAGGTGTAGGAGTCCATTGAATGCCATCCTGACAGGCTCTGAATGATCTCTACCGGATTAATTGTACCGGCAGAGGGTGGAGCCGAGCCTGAAGGCACCCTGATGCCGGTTGAATAATCGGAATCATCCTGCCAGTGGATTCTGAGGTCAATCCACAGGCCGGATTCATGGTCATATCTGATTTCCCCGTTTATCTGGTTGGATGGAACGGGTCCGAAAGTGATATTGTCCCTTTTCTGTTTCCAGACGTAACTGTAATTGAACCTGACCAGCAGGTTGGTATTGAACCGGTAGCTCAGTTCCAGTTCTCCACCATACTGGTGCATGCTGTACATGTTATCGTAGGTCAAGTTGATCTGTCGATGGTTCATGGCCATGTCAAAGTCAATGATGTCACTGTAATTATTGTAGAAAAGTGCTGCCATGGCACTGAGTCCGCTCATGTTCCATGCCTGGTAGGCAAGCTCTACTGACACCAGTTTTTCTGGGTCCAGATGACGATTTCCAAAGTGTTCAAAGGTGAAACTTCCAAATTCAGTGGTCTGGTCCATATAGTTTTGTAAATAGGAGGGATATTTGAATGCCTGCGACGCGCTGAGACGAAGTGACTGTGTTGCACCAATCTGTTTTACAATGCTGAGGCGGGGGGAGAATGCCCCGCCGGCACGGGACTGGTGATCATACCTGGCGCTAAGGAATATGTTAAAGTTGTGGGGCAGGTACCAGCGGTCTTCCATGAACAGACTGTAAAGAAACTGTTGGTGCCATTTGTCATAAGAGGTAGCACCCAGATAGGACATCCTTAACTCCGCGCCGGTTATTGTCTCATGATTTTTCCAGTAGAATTTGTGGTGTGCTGTAAGGTTTATGTTATCGAACTTCCAGTAATGTTTATTGCTGCCTCTTATTGAGGCAACATCCGCTGATGTGCTATGATGTCGCCACCAGAGGTCAAAATGGGTGTTGTCAATGTTGAGCTTGGTGCGTACAAATGCATCTTCTCCGTCCTGATCAAAGGTGCTCATGGCGTACAGGGGGAGAACAGCAATGCTTCCGCTTGTGACTCCAAAAGAGAGCTCGGCATTTCGTTCCGGCTGCCATTTGTAGCCTATGTTCCCGGCAAATTTTAACAAGCCCTTTACCTGGTTATCATGGTCGTCTGGAGATGACTCCTGGATCCATCCTCCTGTAAGCTTGTAACTGAACTTTCCATCCCGCTTGCCTGCATCAAAATTATAAAGGCCACTGCTGAACGTTCCAGTTGATGCCATAAGGTCAACGCCGTCAATATCTTCAGGGGTGCGTGTAATGATGTTTATCACACCGGCAAAGGCATTTGAGCCATAGAGTGCAGAGCCAGGGCCGCGGATGATTTCAATGCGCTCTATATCATTGGGAAAAGATGGAATAAGTGCGCACTGGTTAGAGTTTCTTGCAGGATTGAAGATTGGTCTTCCATCAAGGAGTACCAGTACCTGGTTGGCCTGAACACCGTTAACGCCACGCATGCCTACATTTGGGCCTGCGCCTGAATTTTTAAAGTAGTCAATTCCGGTTATGAACCTAACAAGGTCTGATGTGCTGTTGAAGCCGCTGTGAAGGATATCCTCCCTGGTGATAACAGTCGCGGTTGCCGGGGATTCCAGGACTGATACGGTCTGGCGGGATGCAGTGGTTACCCTGGGAATCTCCTGGAAGAGGAGCATTTCTCCGGTAAGTGCGGTTGCCTCTGCCCTGCCGGTACGTAACGCAATCAAGGTTAATGCAACCAATAACATTGATTTCGTTATTCTTGAGATGTTTGGTGTGGTGCATGGCATTGGCATAGGCATAGAAAAATAGGCCGGAAGTGTGAAATCTGGAAAAAAACCGGATGATGGAACGATTATTGCCATGGTATGTAGTTTGTATCTAATGTTTTGTAACATTATTGTTACGCCTCTGCAACAGGTTTGTTATGCTTCTCCTTGAAATCCGTGATCTTGAGAGCTGTTAAGGGGTTTAATGTTTTAATTTAGATGCTGAACAAATTATTCCATTACTTGAAAGATGTTTGTTTTTTAATTACATGTGGAGTGCTTTTTTGCCAAGGAAAAATATTTTTTCTTGATAGCATCGTAAGCAATTCTCCAGCAAAATTAAATACAGGGGAGAAATGATTAAAGGCCTAGGGACAGATCTTGTCCATATTCCGCGCATTGCGGAAATTTACACACGATGGGGTGAGCGCTTTATCAACCGCATATTCTGCAACGATGAGATTTCATACTGCCTTTCCCACAGGGACCCGGCCCATTTTTTTGCCATACGTTTCGCAGCAAAGGAGGCGTGCTCAAAGGCCCTTGGCACAGGTATGAGCAAGGGGGTTTCCTGGCGGCAGATTTGTGTAATCCATGATGAACAGGGCAAACCAGCCCTGAAACTCTCTGGATCTGCCCTTGAAATTGCTGTGGCTCAGGGGGCGCGCAGGTGGCATTTGAGCCTGACTCATGAACATGAATATGCACATGCGGTTGTAATTCTTGAGGATTGAGTTGACAAAATATGCTACACCTTGATACATTCCCTAATGCGATAATAATTGATAGGGGTTGGGATCAGCCTGCTTGGTTTTTTTACAATCTTCAGCAAGCCGATACAGGCAGCCCCGTATAAAATTGCATAGTCTTTTCAGCATTCAGCGCAAGGAGGATGTCGGTTAATGAGTGACCAGCCGTTTATTTTATGGTTCAAGGAAATTGGAATTAAAGATGTGCCTCTGGTGGGTGGCAAGAACGCCTCACTGGGGGAGATGTACCAGCATCTTACAGACAAGGGTGTAAAGGTTCCCAACGGGTTTGCAATTACTGCCGCAGCATATCAGCACCTTCTCAAGGAGGCTGGCATTGAGCAGGCTGTCAAGGATGCACTTGAGGGTCTGGATACCCACAACATTGAAGACCTTCAGGCAAAGGGGCAGAAGGTAAGGGATATAATTCTGAATGCAAAATTTCCTGCAGACCTTGAAGATGCCATCAAGACTGCCTATGCAGAGATGGAGAAGGAGTATGGCCCAAATGTTGACGTTGCCGTGCGCTCCTCTGCAACAGCCGAGGACCTGCCTGATGCCTCCTTTGCAGGCCAGCAGGATACCTACCTCAATATCACAGGAACTGATGCGCTGATAGACGCATGTCACCGCTGCTTTGCAAGCCTCTTTACCAATCGCGCGATTTCCTATCGTCATGACAAGGGATTTGGTCACTTTGATGTCTATCTCTCCATTGCGGTTCAGAAGATGGTCAGGAGTGACAGTGCAAGCTCAGGCGTCATGTTTACAATGGATACAGAGAGCGGATTTGACGACGTAGTTTACATTACCGGCGCCTGGGGACTGGGGGAGAATGTCGTTCAGGGTGCTGTTAATCCCGATGAGTTTTACGTTTTCAAACCCACGCTCAAGCAGGGTTTCCGCCCAATTGTAAGTAAGAAACTGGGGCTCAAGCAGAAGAAGATGATCTATGCAGACAACCCTGCCGAGCCTGTAAAAAATATTGAAACAACACCGGCCGAGCGTTCCCGCTATGTATGCACTGACGATGAGCTCATAACCCTTGCAAAGTGGGCATGCATTATTGAAGACCACTATGGAAAGGGCATGGACATAGAGTGGGCAAAGGATGGTGACGGCGAGAAGGTTGGCACAGGGGATCTGTTCATCGTTCAGGCAAGGCCTGAGACAGTTCACTCCCAGAAGGACGTAAACTTCATGGAGACATACGTCCTCAAGGAAACCGGCGAGATCCTTGCCACAGGAAAGGCTGTTGGCGGAAAGATCGGCCAGGGAACCGTTAATGTCATCCAGGATGCCACTGAGATTACCAAGTTTAACAAGGGAGAGGTACTTGTCACCGACATGACAGACCCTGACTGGGAGCCAATCATGAAGATTGCCTCTGCCATTGTTACAAACAGGGGCGGAAGGACCTGTCACGCAGCCATCGTATCCCGCGAGCTTGGTATCCCCTGCATTGTTGGCAC
>JALWJV010000420.1 GCA_026996955.1 Deltaproteobacteria bacterium | reverse complement strand
TCATCGTACTGCTGTTTCTTTCGGGCGTTTCCTTCTGACTCGGTTACCTCTCTGAAGGTATATGCCCGGGCCTCCGAAATCCCAAGCACCTGTGCTGCAAGGGCCTTTAATGCAGCCATCAGCTCCGGGTACCTGTTCAGGTGAATAGCACCTGGCAACCCAGGTGCAGGTTCAAGGCATGCCTGTTTTCTTGAAAGAGACATGGCCTTCTGGAGATTTGGGTATTTGCCCTTCAGTATCTCTTTTCTTACATCCTGGTCTATGGGGATCTCCTCAAACATCTTGTGAATCAGTATGCCCTGGGCATCCATCCATGCCCTGTCCATGTTTGTATCTTTCCCCTTTACCACCAGGGTGATTGCCCCTTCCTTTCTGAGTTCCCGCAGCAGGATGTCAACGTCTGCGCCAAACCACTTGTATTTGCCTCCAACTCCGATGCGGTGGTTCTTGCTCACCTTTTCCCAGTCAACGGTCATGGTTGCCTCATAGGGCTCCTTGATACCGTCAAAATCTGCCTCTATTACTATGGAGATGTCCGGGGTAGAGGTCTTGAAACTCTCCCACAGCACCTCTGCCCCTTCCCTGGTAAGACCTATTGAGACCGCGGCCTTCTGTCCTTCAAGCAGCGGGGCCTTTCCTATGGTGGCTATCTTGGTAAATTCCCGGTTGTTCTGGGTAAACTGTGTGACAAGGGCAAACCGTGCCTTTCTGAACATTATGGGCCCTGCGATCTTTGCCTTTTTGTTTTTGGCCTTGAGGGCAGCCTGGGCCTTTGCCACCCTGCCAGGAGTAGCCCCGTATTCAATGAGAAAGTGGACTATCCCGCCGCCTTCAGCTTCGTTGATTCCGGCCTTGCCTGTCTCCTTAACCCGTGCATATTTCAGGAAGGAGAACTGGGGCCTGCCATTTTTTTTGGCAACGCGGGGTTGATCCGGCAGGTAATAGTATGTATTGGGGTCATCGTAGGTGGGAAAGCAGGCAAGATCACCACATTTTACCATCCTGTCCAGCATTATCTCCTGACAGTGTGCATTTTGAGTCTGGACAAGAAAGGTAAGTGTGAAAATGCCCATAAACAAAGTAGTCAGCCAGGAGGTAAAGAGTATATTTGCAGTCTGAGTCTTTCTGTGTGTCATTGCAGTGCTCCGATTGCCTTATTGCCTACTATTGTCTGTAACTGTTCAACGTATTTATGTAAATAAAGGTTGGTAAATGATCTTGTTTTTCCGTTCCGGTGAACAATTTCTGGTTTTTCTAAGGCTTGCTACGCCAAAATAGCGAAACTCGCTCGTCCCTCGCTCAGACAGACGCGATTTTTATGGCTTCGCTTCGCCAAGAAAAACTACGAAATTCTTCAGAGTCACTCCAAAACAAGATCATTTACCACGCTTAATAGATACTATTGTCTGATAATGTTTCTTGCCTGGCATTTATGTATATCTATAAATGCCTCACCCCGTTTTTCAATCCAGGGACCTTCAATTGTACGGCCATCATTTAATACGCACGTCACCCTAACCCTGTAAGGGATATCCAGGTCAGCGGCCCTTGAAAAACGTATGGTCTGAACCGGTTCACTACCCTGGCGGAACTGAACAGCCTTGACCTCCCTGCCCCCGGGTACCTTGATGGCCACCTCGACGGTTTCGGAATAGAGGTCAGGCACTGCCTGTTCCTGGAAATCATACGAGCGAATTTCTATGGATGTGTATGCCATGTCCATTTCCCGCTCAAGGGGGGTGCGGGAGAAGTTGGAGGGAAAGCGGCCAGGGTCAAGTTTGATGGACAGGCTTCGTGAAAGGGGAATTGTTGCCTCCTCCCACTCTTTGCCGTTACGCTTTATGCCATTAACGGTTTCGTCAAGCATCAGGGTCAGGTTTGCCGGGCCCTTGTCAAGGGCATTTGCAAGGACCATTGCCATGTCCTGGTCAAGGGGCAGGGTCAGTATG
>JALWJV010000419.1 GCA_026996955.1 Deltaproteobacteria bacterium | reverse complement strand
CAGCACAACCTGTTCAAGCTGGCCCTTGTCTCCCATAATGTGGGGAAGGGCTTTTGACAGGCTGAAAGTTGTCCTTACACGGGTAAGTATCTTGTGGTCTTCCACAAGTGAATACATGTCTTTAATTACCTGGTTCAGATCAACCGGGGCATAGGTCTTTGAGGAAGACCTGCCGAAGTTAAGCAACCCCTTTGCAATGATCCTGCACCTTGTGGCAAGCTTGATAATCTTTTCAAGGTTTGTCCGTGCCTGGCTTTCAGGGGCAAGGTCTTCGTGTATCAGATTGGCATAGAGCAGGATGCCCCCAAGGGGGTTGTTTATCTCATGGGCTATCTCTCCGGCAAGACGGCCCATTGCAGCCATACGTTCTGACTGCAGCATGGCACCCTCCCAGTTCTTCTGCTCGGTCACATCCTTTATTATACTCTGATACAGGGTAATGTCAGCATTTTCAGACACCTGTATCGGGAGAGTTGATATCTCAATATCTATGCTTCCGCCACTCCTCTTTCGTCCTGTTGCCTCCCTTCTGCCAAGCCGGGGGCGGGCCGAACGCCAGGGGGCTATGAACTCCCCCATCATCCTGTTTTCAATCTGTTCCGGGCGGGAGTAGTCAAATAGCTCAACAAATGCGGCATTTACAAAAATTATCTTCTCTGCAGAGTGTATGAGCACAGGCTGGGGGATGCCTGCAATAAGGTCAAATATGTCTTCCGGGAAGGTACTCATGCAAAAAATCCTAAAATGCCCGTCTGTTTTCCAGGATTTCCACCATCAGAAGGATTCTGGCATTATGCTCCAGGCACTCCATGAGACAGAATGCCTCCATAAGGTTCCTGCCCCTTGAAACCGCACCGTGTTTTTGAAGCATTATTACAGGCCCCCTGTCCACACATGATGCAACAGACCTGGCAAGCTCCTCTGTGCCTGGCGGTGCATAGGGCGCCTCGGGCACCTCTCCAAGGAGCATCTCTGCCTCGGCAAGCCTTCCGGTATCAAACCCTGTACCAGCCACAGAAAGTGCCAACGCATTCGGTGCATGGGTGTGCACCACTGCCCCGCATTCGGGATCTGCCTCATATATGGCAAGGTGCATTGCAAGCTCGCTTGAGGGAGTGCCATTTCCCTCAACAATCCTGCCGGTGAGATCAGTTACCACAAGGTCATCTTCCTGCATAAAACCCTTGTGGGCACCGCTGGGGGTTGTGATTATCTTATCCCCCACCTTTACGGAAACATTGCCGTCAGCCCCTGCAAGCAGCCCCTTGTGATAGAGCTGCCTGCATACAGTGACAATTTCCCTATTGTGGTTGATTATTGTGTTATCCTTCATGCGTAATGCTGTTTCTTGCTGGTTACCCCTGCCTTGATAGCGTTAAGGGCGTTGGCAAGGGCATCAATAACATTATTTCGTGTATCGCCTGCCACACCAAGGAGCATCACATCATCACCCACAAGGAGCGTGCCCTCAACAATCCAGGCATCAGCGGCTACGATGCCTTTTGCTGATTCTGTATCATGCAGGATCTTTTCAAGTTTTTCCGCATCTGCCTTTACATCAATCTTTGTAACCGTATTTCCAGACAGGTCATTTGCCCTTACAATGCCGTTGTGGACAAGCACCATGCCTGCCTCTGCCATGCCTGGCCGAGCCTTAAGGTTATTGGTAAATTCCGCAATATCAAGTTTTACCGGGCCCTGTATTATTTTCATATCTGTTCTCCATGAAATATGATTTTATGACTGCGCTGTATTTAGCTGATATGGCAGTGTATAGTTATAATGTGCAGACGACAACAGTAAATATTTTGTAACTGTTCAGCGCATTTATTGAATGAGGTTGGTAAATGGCCTTGTTTTTCCGTTCCGGTGAACAATTTCTTGTTTTTCTAAGGCTTGCTTCGCCAAAATCGCGAAACTCGCTCGTGCCTCGCTCAAACAGACGCGATTT
>JALWJV010000418.1:30023-30524 GCA_026996955.1 Deltaproteobacteria bacterium | reverse complement strand
GGGTTTCCTTCAAGAAAGCTGACAACCGAGGCAGCGGTAACCAGGGGATCAGCCCCCAGGGTCATTCCCCCTATTGCCCGGAACTCTCCTGGAGCCTCCACAAGTGCCTGGTACATGAGCCTGCCGCAAAGATATGCCCCCTCTGCAGAAAGGGTAGTCTGTTTGCAGTCTATATAAAAATCACTTTTCTTGCCTGATGTAAGTGTAAACGTGCCTTCACGGTATGAAAGCGTCCGTACCAGCTCTCTAAGCCGTTCCCATTCTTTTGATGGCATATTAAGGAATCCTTTCTTTTTCCTAGATTGAGCGTTTCAAAATCTGAAAAAGTATTTTTTTGACTAAATTTGAAGAGGTTACACCAATTATAGCTTTCCAGTTTTGAAACCCTTCGGGATTACCGTATTTACTGCATCTCCTTTGTCAGAGGAATCCCCATATAGCCGACTATTATGGGAATTCCTCTTTCGCGGATCTGCAGCAAATCCGACAATCGCTCAATCT
>JALWJV010000418.1:18625-30013 GCA_026996955.1 Deltaproteobacteria bacterium | reverse complement strand
AGGCACGAGCGAGTTTCGCGATTTTGGCGTAGCGAGCCTTAGAAAAACAAGAAATTGTTCTCCGGAACGGAAAAACAAGACCAATTATCAACCTTATAATTTCAATATGCTGAACAGTTACGGTTTTTTTAAGTATCTGCTCACAGGGCACCGCTGAACCTAACAAGAAAGGCCCTGTTTAGCAAACAGGCATCCATAATATTGTTTGAGCTGATCGTACTTGCCTGTAGCCTCTGTGCGTGGTTTTATAGTCGAAAATCTATAACTTACTGTCAACACAGCTCAATCCAGGTCAATGTTGAATACTCGTTGAACACTCAAGGTAAATGTCATGGAAAAAAGAGAATTTGAAAAGAATGCCCTTGAGGCAGCCATAAAGATAGCAATTGTCGCAATTCTCGGGGTCTGGACATACCAGATTGTCAAACCCTTTATAATGCCAATTATCTGGGGAACCATTATTGCCGTGGCAGTAGAGCCGTTTATTGCCCGTTGCGTCTCTACCCTTGGGGTTGGCAGAAAGGTTGTGGCAATCCTGTTTGGCCTGCTGGTGATTGTTGCGCTCATCGTTCCAGTGGTAAAACTCTCTGCATCCTCCTACGATGCCCTGATGCCAATGTTGAAAAATCTCCAGGGAAGGGAACTTATCATTCCGCCGCCGCCTGAAAGTGTACAGGGCTGGCCACTCATCGGGACCTATGTGGCCAAGCTCTGGATGCAGGCCTCAACCAATATAGGAACTGTACTGAAACAGTTTGCCCCCCAGTTAAAGACCGCAGCCTCATACCTCCTTGGCTCAGTTGGCGGCGGGGTCAAGGCTGTTGTCATGTTTCTGATTTCCATAATAATTGCAAGTGCGCTACTTGCTTCTGCCCAGAGGTGGGAGGGTATAATTCAGCGCATCATGAGGCGTTTTGCCGGAGATAAGGGGCCTGAAATAACATCGCTTTCAACTGCTACCATCAGAGGAGTCATGCTTGGGGTAGTGGGGGTTGCCATTATCCAGTCAGTGCTTGCGGCAATCGGGATGCTTGTTGCAGGAATACCGGTTGCAGGGCTCTGGGCTGTGCTGGTGCTGGTCTGTGCTGTGATTCAGATGCCTCCAATTCTTGTGCTTGGGCCCATTGCTGCATGGAACTACACTGTTGCAGATACAACTCCTGCAACGATTTTCCTGGTTTACAGTATTCTTGTGAGCTCCAGTGACAGTATCTTGAAACCCCTGCTCATGGGAAGGGGGGTTGATATTCCCATGATGGTCATTTTGATCGGTGCCCTTGGCGGGCTGATGCTTTCAGGAATTATAGGGCTGTTCATAGGCGCAGTGGTGGTTGCCATCAGTTACACGCTCTTTATGGCATGGGTATATGAGGCGGATGAGACAGATACCCCACTTTAATCATTCCGGATTTTTGAACCGATTTCCTTGCGGATTTTTTGTATGACCTGGTGATAATTTTCCTGGTTTCCGTAATCCAGGAACTGGTGATAGTAGCGGTGTCTGTAAGCCACCTTTTTGGCGTGTTTGATGGGGCACCAGAAGAGTTCTGTGCGTGCAGCAACTTCTGTTACAAATGCCATTAGCCCGTTGAAATAGCTGCAGTACATGCAGTTGAATTTTTCAATGACATTGAGATAGCCAAGGTAATGCCTGTCAAACACAAGGTAGTCCCGGCGCCGTACCCGTGGGATTTTGTAAACACGGAAGTTGATTGCCTGATAGGTCATTACGAACAGGTCCAGGAGCAGTGCCGGTATTACCACCGAGTAGATTACCGGCGCTGTAATTACATACAGCAGCGGGGCCTCGGCAAGGTATCTGAAAAGCCCTATCAACGCCTCCTGCTGCCGGCAGAGGGTCTCCTCGTCAAACCGTATTTTTCCCTTTACAATGGTGAATCTGCCTTTGCTCTCTTCCTTCAGGAGCTCTTCCCTGAGTTCCTGCTCCAAGGCGGTTATCTTCTTTACTATCTCGGTAATTTTATCGTTCATTTCTCTTTTGCTGGGGTAGAAGTTAGGGTAGGGAGGGGCTGCAGACCTGTTCTTCAGGCAGCCTGTGCCTGAATTGCAGTAATTGCAACTGTGTTAATTATGTCTGCCACAAGACAGCCCCTGCTGAGGTCATTTACGGGTTTTTTCAAGCCCTGAAGAATGGGACCGATTGCCACTGCGCCGGAAGAGCGCTGAACCGCCTTGTAGGTGTTGTTGCCAGTGTTCAGGTCCGGAAAGATGAAGACAGTAGCCCGGCCAGCCACCCTGCTGTTTGGCATCTTGGTCTTTGCAACCACAGGGTCTATGGCAGCGTCGTACTGAATGGGGCCGTCAACCAGGAGGTCTGGTCGTCTCTGTTTAACGATTTTTGTTGCCTCCCTAACCTTGTCCACATCCTTTCCTTTACCCGACTGGCCGGTAGAGTAAGAGAGCATTGCCACAATGGGTTCTATGCCAAAGGTCTGGGCTGTTTCAGCAGAGCTTATGGCAATTTCTGCCAACTGTTCCGCATTTGGGTCCGGGTTTATGGCACAGTCCCCATATACCAGCACACGGGTGGCAAGGCACATGAAAAATACGCTGGACACCAGTGAAAATCCCGGCTTTGTCTTTATAATCTGCAGTGCCGGACGTATGGTGTCTCCGGTGGTGTGAACCGCCCCTGATACCAGTCCATCTGCCATGTCATTGTATATGAGCATGGTCCCGAAGTAGTTCCTGCCCTGTACTGCATCAAGGGCTGCATCAGGGGTTATACCCTTGTGTTTCCGAAGTTCAAAGAGCTGCTCTGCGAACCTTTCAGTGAGTTCAGAGCTGTGGGGATCCATGATGTCTGCATTTGAGATATCCACTCCCAGCAGGGATGCCTTTTCCCTTATCTTCGCCTCATTACCAAGGAGAGTGATGTCAACCACCTCGCGTTTAAGAAGCAGGTCAGCAGCCTGAAGGATGCGGTCTTCAATCCCTTCAGGAAGGACAATATGCTGTTTCTCCTGCCGGGCCTTTTCGAAAAGGCTGTACTCGAACATTATTGGAGTCATTATGGAAGAGCGGGTGATGGAGATGCGTTTTTCAAGCTCTTTCTGATCCACATTGGACTCAAACACGCCAAGTGCCAGGGATACCTTGCGGGGGTTCTGGTGACGAATCAGCGACGGAACGCTGCTTGCCTCCATGGCGGTGGTGAATGTATCGCCTTTTGCGCTGATGATGGGGACTGGCAGATGCCTGAAGCCGCCTACAAGTTTCATTACATTTTTTGGAGGGATAAGCCCGCCGGAAAGCAGTATGCCGGATATGTTGGGAAATGCCCCGGAGTAGAAGGTGGCAAAGGTTCCAAGCAGGATATCAACCCTATCGCCAGGAACAATGATAAGGGCATCATCCTCAATGTAGTTGAGGTAGTTGTCCAGGGTCATTGCCGCAACCTTGAAGTTACGCACAATGCGCATAAGACCGTTTGCATCGCCATAAACCAGTGAACAGCCAAGCTGGTCTTTTATCTCCCCAACCGTGGGGCTTGAAAGCTCCACGATTTCAGGAAAGACATAAACCGGTACATCGCCGGGTTTGTGCTCCTGTAACTTTTCCTTGACCTGGTCGAGAAGGGATGGATCAACCCTGTTCACCATGGTGGCAAGGTGGGAGACGCCCTCCTCTTTTATGGATTCATAGGCAAGATGGACTGCATCAATTATTTGCCTTACGCTTTTGTTTCGCCCGTTAATGGTGCCGAGAAATGGGGTGTCAAGATTTTTTGCTATTTCAAGGTTGACATCAAAGTCAAAGGTGGCGGCAAACCCTGATGTCTCAAATCCTTCGCAGACTATAAAGTCATATTTTGTCTCAAGCTGTTTGTATCTTGAAATTATGGTCTGTATAAGCTCCTTTGCCTTTCCTTCGGCTGCCATTGCCTCCACTTCTTCAGTGGTGAATACGAATGCATCGTCGTATTCCATGTCAAGGTTGTAAAGAGCAAGGATTGTCTCTATGTCATTGTCCCGGTTTTGGGAAGAGCGGATTACAGGCCGGAAAAAACCGACATTTCCAACCAGGCGTGAAACCAGCTCAAGTACGCCAAGGGTCACCATTAGCTTGCCGCTGCCTGGTTCCATTGAGGCTATGTAAACGGATTTGGTGTTCATATCTCTTGCTGTCCGGGCTTTAGCAGCAGGTTTTTCCCCTGGCCATTGTTCAGGTCAGGGGAGCTTAGGTCAAGTTTGCCGCTGCGTTCAAAGTCAAAGTACTTCATGCCGCCTGTTGATGAGCCTGCCTCAACACTTCCGGCAAGCCGAAAGTCCAGTTCCTGTCTGGTGCCAAGGCGTGAGAACATCCTGATTATGTCCCAGAATGCGCTGGAAATTCTGAGAGGCACGATTATAGATTCCCCTGGCCCCACTGAGTCATCAACATAGGTTACTGAAGAAAATACCCTGTCTCCGTTAAGCTCCATCTCATAGTTTACAGCGCCTACTTTTATTGCGTGCCTGTTAGGGTTGAATATGCGAATCTGTGCGTTCAGATTCACATGGGTCAGTGAGATGTCCGAGATTTCAACACCTGCAAGTTCTACCTCAGGCGGTGTTATGCGTACCTGGGCACATGAGATGAGCAGCATGCATAAAATAAGTGCCGAAATCCTGAGCCACTGTTTATCTTTGTTTTGCGTTAAAAATATGTCCATATTTTTCCTGACAAGAAAGGTAAGGCAAGATTCAAATGTGACCAACATGCCTGCTGCAGGCTGTTACCATGAGAGATGATAGCATACACTTGGCACCATGCCAAACATGGTAATGATTCCGTTGTTTTTTCGTGCACATTGGCGGGATTTTGGATATATCCTTAGTTGTCATGAAAGTTGGCTCAAGGCTCAAAGTCGGAAGCTGAAAGCAGACCGGATTCTTCACCGTCCACTTCGCTCAAGATGCCAAGGGAAAACCTGATGCCGAAATCCTTTGCGTCCTTAGCGTTCTTCGCTGTTCAGCTTTTGAATTTTTTAAGGAATAACCCTATGAATTCTCATTATAAACATCTTTTGAAACGCATACGAAGGATCATTTCTGCCAGAAAGCTGGATGCCATGCTCATTACCTCTCCTCAAAACAGGCGCTACCTGAGCGGATTCAGTGCAGAGGACATGGGCATGCAGGAGTCGGCCGGGGCCCTGCTTGTCACCAGGAATGAGCAGATACTGCTTACTGATGGCAGGTATGAAATACAGGCCAGGGATGAGGCGCCGGGTTGGCAGGTGAGGATATATAAAAAGGGCATTGCCTCGCTGCTTGGAAGCCTTGCCGATGAGATCAGCCTCGGAACGGTTGGGTATGAACCCGCCTGTATGACCTGTGCCACAAGAAAACGGCTGGAAAAGGCGCTTCCTGACACTGAATTTGTTGAAATTCCGCCACGCATTGAAGAGATGCGGGCAATCAAGCACGACTATGAGGTTGAGATCATAAGGCGTGCGATTGCGGTTGCAGAAGATGTATTCAATGTGATATGGGAGAGCCTTGAGCCGGGATGCACTGAAAGAGAGGTTGCCTGGGAGATAACAAGGCTTCTTGGTGAAAAGAGTGAGGGGCCGTCGTTTCCTCCAATCGTTGCCTCTGGTCCAAATGCAGCGCTTCCCCATGCTGTCCCTTCAGACAGGGTAATAAATGCCGGTGAAACGGTTATAATCGACATGGGAGCGGTTGTTGACGGATACTGTTCTGACATGACACGAACTGTAATCCCGGGAGGAGAGGCCTCTGAGCAGATAAAAAACGTGTACATGACTGTCAGGAATGCCCAGGCCGTTGCCCAAGATGCCATCCGTGCAGGCATTTCTGGAAAAGAGGCTGACGGTTTTGCAAGGCAGGTCATAAAAAAGGCAGGATATGGCAAGTACTTTGTGCATTCACTTGGTCACGGTGTAGGGCTTGCCGTGCATGAGGCGCCATCCCTTTCACCGCGGGCAAGAAAAACGCTGAAGGCAGGCATGATAGTTACGGTTGAGCCTGGTATCTACCTGGAAAATGTTTGCGGGGTAAGACTTGAAAATATGGGGCTTGTCAGGGAAGATCATCTTGAGGTTCTGAGCAGTGACAGGTGGTATTATGAATTTACCTGAGGAAGAAAGGGCGCAAAACGGGGAGCGGGGACCAGATACTTCCCGAAAGGAACTGCCTGGGGCAGAAGAGCAGCAGGAGCTTGCCCTTACGGAGCATCTGCGGGAACTTCGTGACCGGCTGATCAAGTCATTGATTGCCGTTGGCGTGGGGTTTGCCCTGTGTTATGCGGTGATAGAGCCTGTTTTTTCCTTTCTTGCCAGGCCCCTTGACCAGATTCTCCCTCCTGGCACCACCATCGTATTTACCTCCTATCCCGAGGCATTCTTCACATATATCAAACTTGCCCTGGTCTGCGGGTTGTTTGTGGCAAGCCCTGTGGTCCTGTACCAGCTATGGGCATTTATCGCCCCTGGGCTGTACGAACACGAGAAGAGATGGGCACTGCCGTTTGTGATATTTTCTACAATCTTTTTTGTTGGCGGTGCCATGTTTGGGTATTTTATCGTGTTTCCTGCGGCGTTTAATTTTCTTGCCGGATACGCCAATTCCAACCTGGACCTGCTTCCTTCAATGGGAGAGTATTTTTCTCTTACAATCAAGCTCCTGCTGGGGTTTGGGATAGCCTTCGAGCTTCCTATCCTCATGGTTTTTCTGGGGCTTGTGGGTATTATTGATGCCCCCATGCTGATCAGGAACTTCAAGTATGCCATACTCATTATCTTTATTGCTGCGGCAATAATTACCCCTACTCCAGATGTAATAAACCAGGTGCTTCTGGCAGGACCGCTACTGCTTCTGTACCTGTTAAGCACTTTCCTGGTCTGGCTGCTTGCAGGAAAGCGCAGAAAGAGCAGGGAATCTGCTGAGTAATTATTAGTGTGGCAAATGGTCTTGTTTTTCCGTTCTGATGAATAATTTCTTGTTTTTCTAAGGCTCGCTTCGCCAAGAAAAACTACGAAATTCTTCAGAGTCACTCCAAAACAAGACCATTTGGCCACCTTCATTACCATAAAATACGCTGAACAGTTTGGAAGACTTTTTTATGCCTGCCTATCTATCCTTTAATGTATATCTGAAACAGAGATTCGGGCAAAGGGTACAGAAAATCCCTCTTGATGCAGGGCTTGGCTGCCCCAATCGTGACGGCACAAAGGGGTATGGGGGCTGTATTTACTGTGACGCCCGGGGCTCGGGCACCGGCATGGCAGCCCGGAATATGGGTATTAGGGAGCAGATGGAGCAAGGGATAAAATGGGCCCGGAGGCGTTACAAGGCAAGGCTTTTTCTCCCGTACTTCCAGTCTTTTTCCAATACCTATGCCCCCTTGCCGGTTCTTGAATCTTTGTACAGAGATGCCCTTGATTTTGACGGGGTTGTGGGTATTGCCATCGGTACAAGGCCTGATTGTGTAACCCCTGATGTGATTGAGCTTGTCAGGCAGCTTGCCGGGGAGCGTATGGTCTGGATGGAGTACGGGCTTCAGAGTGCAGATAACAGCACCCTTGAACGTATCAACAGGGGGCATACTGTGGAAGATTTTGTGAAGTGCGTGGAGCTTACCCGCTCAGCAGGCATGCTTGTATGTGCCCACGTAATCTTTGGGCTTCCCGGGCAGGACAGACAGGAGATGTTAAATACCGTCTCTCTGCTTGCTGACCTTGGGGTGGAGGGGGTTAAATTTCACAATCTTTACATTCTGGAGGGGACTCGGATACACAGGATGTACCATGATGCTCCCTTTCCCCTGCTGGAGCAGCAGGAGTATGCATCATTGGTTGCAGAAGCAATAAGGCGGCTTCCTGAGGATACTGTAATTCAGCGACTTACCGGGGACCCGCCAAGAGGTGCCGGAAGGGCATTTCCTGAGTGGTCTTATGACAAGCAGAATACCATCAGGCTGATTGAGGCACTGCTTGAGGCAGAGCCCGCCTAATCATTAAATGCAACCTCAACAGTAAAGTTACCATTGGGAGTTTCAAATGGCATTGCAAGGCAGGGACCGGTATGAATGTGGCTTACTGAGTGATCATGCCCTGCTACCACAGTAGGGGTACCTGCCTGGAGGCTGATTCCGGCAGCTTCAAGCCTGCGCCTTGCATCCCCGCAGATCATGTTGGTCATCTCACCTACCGCATCCTTCACCTCTTCGGTGATGTCCGTAACCTCTGAGCCAAACAGGTTTGTAACAACCGCGCAGATACATTCCTTGTCAAAGGAGATGGACATGGAACCCTGGGCATCACCGGTAATTCCAATGATTCCCGATACCTCTCCTGATGCCTTGCTTTCCTTCTTAAGATATGGTTTGCCCGCCTTGGGGTCGATCATTGCCATTGTCTTGAGGACGTTGATCGCTGCTTCAAGAAAGGGATTGATTATTTGAGCGTCCATTAAAGCCACCTCCTGTTGGCGTATTGCCCTTTAGCAAGTGTGTCATTGATTGAGCATTGTATTTACCGCTTGCCAGGTGTTTTTCATTAGTTCGTCCCGTTTTACAGGTTTGTCATCTTTAACCGTGAGTACAGGTTTTCCAACCTGAATGCTGATCAGGCCGGGCCTGCACACAAAACTTCCCTTTGGAAGCACGTAATGGCTGCCCTTGATTGCAACCGGCACGATGGGACAGCGGGATTTTGAGGCAAGCAGAAAGCCTCCTGGTTTGAAGTGGGCAAGCTTTCCGTCCGGGCTTCTTGTGCCCTCGGGAAAGATTACAACCGATGCCCCCTCTCTTATCCGTTTTGCTGCCTCCTGAAGGCTTTTTATTGCCGCCTTGCCCCCGGACCGGTTTATGGGCACATACCCTGCAGACCTCATGGCAAGCCCCAGCACAGGTACCTTGAACAGCTCTTCCTTTACCACAAACCTGAACTGCACAGGCAGGGCAATGTACAGGGCAAGAATATCCATTTGGCTTGCGTGGTTACAGGCAAAGATTACCGGCCTGTCCCTGGGTATGTTTTCAAGCCCGGAAGTTTTAATCTTTATGCCAAGAATGAAAAAAACAAACCGGGCCCAGGCGCGTGCTATGGAGTGAATGGTCTCTCCAGAGCCCCCTGCCATGGAAACCACTACGGCCACTGACCCAAAGCAGAGAAAGGACAGGGGAAACACAACAGGAAATATTAAAGCTGTGATAATGCGTCTCATAATGTTGTGAATTTATGAGACCCCGTGCCTTTCGTCAACAGGCAGCCGTATTGGTTTTATGCCAAGCCGGTTCATGATAATGAATCTTGACAGATCAAACACCTGGTCAGCACTGTCTATAATCACTGAATCGGCACTGCATTTGATTCCCTTAAGCCTGGCTATCCTTTTTTCAGTGCATTTGACTGTGCAGCAGGTTCCCCTGTGCCCGGCATCACTGAGCCAGCGCCTGATACGTGCAGCAAGCTCACCGCTTGCCTTCATGCTGTAATCCAGAAACACAAGGCAGTATGCGGGGGGAAAGTCTGAAAGCAGGCCTGAGATATGTGCCCATGCGGTTTTTGTGTGGTTGGTGGGACGAAATTTCCTGAATATCCTCTCCATGTCCCGGATAAAGCCGTCATCAGATTGTACCAGGGGCCTTCCGTGCATGGCATTTTCAAGGGTTATCAAGCAGTTATAGCCATCAATAATCAGCCTTGCCCCCTT
Source organism: Deltaproteobacteria bacterium (assembly GCA_026996955.1). Classification (GTDB taxonomy): domain Bacteria; phylum Desulfobacterota; class Dissulfuribacteria; order Dissulfuribacterales; family QOAL01; genus S144-17. The sequence continues at coordinate 20,330 of JALWJV010000418.1, read as the reverse complement.
TAGGCTGTTGACCGAGACGGTTTTTGCCTTCCTTGACTCTGCAAGGGCAGGAGAACAGACAGCACGAAATAGCATGTCCCGTTCTTTTCGGGTCAGCTGGAAGTGGTTTCCTATAAACTCCAAGGCAGGTCCAGGCCGGTAGTTACGGGACAGGAGATACCTGTAGTCTGCAGCAGCCCTTGCGCAGAGCTCCATCCGGATGGTGGGTGTCTGGGGATTTTGTGGCATTTTGAAACGCTCAATCTGGGATCCTTTAAGGCAGACTTGCCTGTAAAGCCAGAAAACCTTATTATCATCTCATGGAAATTCTAATCTATCCGCATGAAATACTAAAGACAAAAGCAGACCCTGTGGAGCGCATTGACGGGGAGCTTCAGGGATTAATAGACCAGATGATTCTTCAGATGTACCGGGCAAAGGGCATCGGGCTTGCTGCAAATCAGGTGGGTGAGCTGAAGCGTCTCCTTGTAATGGACTGTAACCAGGAGGAGGGAAAAAAGCCATCTCCTGTTGTGGTGATAAACCCGGTGATCACCGCCACTGAGGGCCAGGAGAGCTATGAGGAGGGCTGTCTCAGTGTGCCTGAAATCACCGCATCCATAAAGAGGCCGGCACAGGTTGAGGTCAAGGGCTTTGACCGTAATGGAAATGAGTTGAGAATCGAGGCAGACGGGATTGTGGCAAGGTGTCTCCAGCATGAAATTGACCATCTTAATGGCATCTGTTTTGTGGACAGGCTTGGTTCTGTAAAGAGGGCCCTTGTGAGAAAGAAGCTTGCAAAGGCCAAGGCTGCCAGGAAAACACGTAGATAACGAGGAGAAATGATGGGCCTGGAACAAAAATTCAAAATAGTCTTTATGGGCACGCCTGAGTTTGCCGTGCCAGCCCTTAATGCCCTTATTCAGAGCCGTCATGAAGTGGCATCGGTGGTGAGCCAGCCGGACAGGCCAAAGGGAAGGGGGCGGAAGCTTGTGCCAACCCCTGTAAAGGCTGCTGCCCAGACCGCAGGTCTTGATGTTATCCAGCCCCAAAGGGTGAGGGAGCCTGAATTTCTTGAAAGGATAAGAGCTATCTCCCCTGATCTCCTTGTGGTTGCAGCATTTGGTCAGATACTTCCCCAGGAACTTCTTGATATTCCTGCCATTATGCCGATTAACATTCACGGTTCCCTGCTGCCTGCCCTGAGGGGAGCTGCCCCTGTTCAGTGGGCACTGATCCAGGGGCTTGAAAAAACAGGCATCACCATCATGAAGATGGATGCGGGCATGGATACAGGCCCCATGCTGCTTCAGGAAGGGCTTGAAATCGGGCCTGATGAGACATTTGGAAGCCTGTACTTACGAATGGCAGAGCTTGGTGCCAGGCTGATTATTGATGCCCTTGACCTGCTTGCTGAGGGCAGGCTTGAGCCTGTTCCACAGCCTGAGGAGGGAGTTACCATGGCACCTCCCATAAAGAAGGAGATGGCTCATGTTGACTGGAGCAGGCCTGCCAGGGAACTTCACTGCCTTATCAGGGCAATGGATCCGGCGCCCGGTGCCTACACAATGTGGAAGGGGCAGAGGTTAAGGCTCTACTCTCCGGCATTTTCCGATGTTGAGCCAGGCAGCAATCCGCCAGGGACTGTCTGCAGTGTTGAAAAAGACCATATCAATGTGGCAACCGGCGATGGATGTCTTGCAATCAGGGAGCTGCAGTGGCCTGG
>JALWJV010000418.1:0-18615 GCA_026996955.1 Deltaproteobacteria bacterium | reverse complement strand
CGCCTTGCCTGTGCGGATTTTTTAAGGGGAAGGACAATAAAGGCCGGAGAACAGTTTGAATAAAAAGCAGGCTGTTTCAAAGGGCAGAAACATGCCGAATGCCCGTACCCTTGCTGCAAGGCTTCTGGTGAGATGGCAGGGGACTGATGCTGCAAGGCGCACCTCTCTTTCTTCACTTGTCCAGGAGGAGGCCGCAAAGCTTCCGCTCTCTGAAGACAGAGGGCTTTTGGCTGAAATTGTAACTGGAAGTGTAAGGTGGCTGCGACTCCTTACTGCTGTTGTTGATTCCCGCCTAAAAAAACCTGAAAAGATTCCGCTAGTGGTAAAGGGTGTGCTTCTTACAGCCATCTACCAGATACTTTTCCTGGACCGCGTGCCTGGTTTTGCCGTGGTAAACGAGGCAGTAAAGACTGTAAAAAAACTCAAGGCGTCCTGGGCTTCAGGGCTTGTTAATGCGGTTTTGAGGCAGATACTCAGGGAGTGTGAACAGGGGGGAAGGTCAGGAGTTGTTGCCCGTGCCGTAAAGGGGGCGCGGGACAGTGCTGATGAAGTTGCCATAAGGGAATCCTATCCAACCTGGATGGTAAAAAGGTGGGCAGGTCAGCACGGAATGGAGGTAACAGAGCGGATATGCAGGGCAGGAAACTCCTATCCTGTCCTGTCTCTCAGAGTGAACACCTTTAAAATTTCCAGGCAGGAGGCAGTTAAACTGCTCGAAGATGCCGGTATAAAGGTAGAAATTTCCACCATTTCTCCTCATGGCGTGATACTTCCAGGCTTTCGTGGTAATCCTGCAGGCCTTCCCGGGTTTTCCCAGGGATTTTTCCAGGTGCAGGATCAGTCTGCCCAGCTGGTGTCCCTGCTTCTTCAGTGCGCCTCGGGGCACAAGATACTTGATATGTGTTCCGGTCTTGGCGGCAAAACAACCCATATTGCAGAGATAACAGGGGATACTGCAAAGGTTGATGCGTGGGATACAAGTAAGAAAAGGCTTGCTCAACTTGAGGAAAATGCAAGGCGTCTGGGGATTTCATCCATAAATATTCTCTCAGAATCCGATTTTGAGGCTTTTAAAAGAGGTTCAGATGGAGTTTATCACCGGATTTTGATAGATGCCCCGTGTTCCGGCCTTGGGGTAATCAGGCGCCATCCTGACATCAAGTGGAACCGACAGCCCGACGATATAAAACGCCTTGCAGGGGTACAGCTTGGCCTGCTTGATACTGCATCCGGGCTGTTAATGCCAGGCGGACTGCTGGTCTATTCGGTATGTACCAACGAGCCAGAAGAAACAGCGGATGTTATTGAAAAATTTCTTAAGAAAAATGGTGGATGGAGGGTGGTAAGTGCAGGGGATTTGGACGTTGATATCCCGGCAGAATACCTGACTCAGGAGGGTTTTATGAGCATCCTGCCTGAGGAAGACGGGCCTGATGGTTTTTTCGCCTGTGTATTATCCCGCAATGTTTGATTAAGGCAAGCAACACCACACCTGAAAACAACAACCATGATGCATCAGGCAGGGGGACTTCTCTGGCTATTATTACATCCTCTCCATAAAAGACAGGATGCTGGCCCCTTATGCTGTTTACTGTATATGCAGCGGCAAAATCAAACCATTCAGATGCCATGACTATGCCGTCACGGTTGGTGTCTGCCTCCAATCCCATAAGGCCATCAATAAGCCCTTGGGTAAATATGCTGTAGGGTTGATCACTATAGCTGAATGATTGCTCGTATTCCCTGCTTGACCCAAGAAAAGTTATGCCGGTAACCCTGTTCAGATCAAGATTTCCGCCAATAAAACCACCGGCATAGCATACATCCATTACCACAATAATTTGATTAACACCGGGTTTGATGTTTAAAAATGATTCAGCCAGGCCATCGTCTGAGAGCTGGTCATGGCCGTGACGCATACCAACTGTTTCATCGTAGCGGTCATGGGCAAAAGAGCCTGGGGCAGACTCATCACCATCGGTTCCGTCTGTCTTTATTCCAGAGTGACCGGAATAGACCCAGACAAGTGTGTCCTGGGGCGTCAGAACCTGCCGCAGGTTGTTGATTGACGAGGCAATACCGGTACCATTGAGGTTCTCATAAATATATTGTGGAGGGGAGCTGGCTGAAGAGGCTAGAGCAAAGGCAGAGTAGAGTCCCTGTATATCATGCAGATACCCATCGTTCCCCACCCCTGAAAATATTAATGATGAATGGGCAGGGGGAGATGTCGTTACGGATAAAAGCAGCAGAAATATTACTGTACTTGCCCATTTTTTCATGATCAGTCCAGGTATTTTTCAAAAACTTCCCATGCTGCCTTCACGGCAGGGGTGTCTGCCGGAAGCTCAAGCAAGGATTTCTGACTCATCTCTGCCTCAAAGATCTCATCACTCGCAGGCACATAGCCGCCAAACTTGAGATCTGTCTTTGCAACTGCCTCCTGAACGTGTTTATCAAGGGCATCCGGTACCGGCATAGGGACCCTGTTAACAATAAGGACCTTGTTGTTTACCTCGACTCCCAGGTTCCTGGTCAGGTCTGCAATGCGTGCAGCAGTAAGCACTCCTCTTGCCGATGGGTCTGAAACCACGAACAGGGTATGAATCTTCCTTAGATTAAGCCTGCTCAGGTGTTCCATTCCTGCCTCGTTATCCACCAGCATATAGCGGTAACTCTTTGCAAGCCCCTCCATGACCTGAGCCAGTATGGAGTTTGCCATGCAGTAACAGCCTGGGCCTTCGGGCTGTCCCATAACCAGCAGGTCAAAGCCCTTTGATTCGATAATTGCCTGGGCAATGTGCATTTCCATAAACTCGCTTTTTGTCATGCCCTGAGGGGTGTCTGTCTTCATCCTGTCGCGGATTTCCCCCATTGTGGTCTCTACTTCAAGGCCCAGGAGTTCGTTGAGATTGGCATTGGCGTCTGCATCCACTGCCATTACCGGGGTGAGGTTATTTTCCACAAGATATTTTATCAGCAGGGCAGATGTGGTTGTTTTGCCTGTTCCGCCCTTGCCTGCCATTGCGATTACCTTTGCTGTCTGAGGAGTCATGATGTCACCTTAAGAAAGATTATAACTGTTCAGCATATTAACTGGTCTTGTTTTTCCGTTCCGGAGAATAATGTCTTGTTTTTCTAAGGCTTGCTTCGCCAAAATCGCGAAACTCGCTGGTTCCTCGCTCAAACAGACGCGATTTTTGTGGCTGCGCTTCGCCAAGAAAAACTACGAAATTATTCAAAGTCACTCCAAAACAAGACCATTTACCCCGCTGAATAGATACGATTTATTTCGCTATAAGCCATGTTCTCAAATAATCAAGCCTGTAACTTCCAAAGGGGCCGTAGGCTTCCCCAAGTTCGTCAATGGTCAGAAGAAGGCCCCGTTCCATCCTGAAGTTCAGGATGGCGGCTGCCCCCTTTTCTCCAATACCCGGAAGCAGGTCAAGCTCTTCAAGGGATGCCTGGTTTATATCCATCTTGCCGGAAAAAAGAAGGGCGGTACCGGGCCACGGAAACTGCTCCATCTTAAACGCGCAGTCCCCCTGCAAAGCAGGCTGCACGGCCTTTAAGAAAGCATTATTCATGCCCTCCCATGCCAGGACAGCGATAACAATGCCGGCAAGTATTGCTGACTGGATACAGAATACTCTCAGGGCAGAATCAGTGCGTTTACTGTTTTTTTGACCGTTCTTCTGACTTGAGAAGTTTGTAACAGATTCCATCAACCAGGGCCTGCCAGCTTGCCTCAATGATGTCAGTGGACATGCCAACTGTTCCCCATTTGTCAGTGCCGTCGGAAGATTCAATAAGGACCCTAACCTTTGCACCTGTGCCGGGGCTTACAGGGAGGACCCTCACCTTGTAGTCAAGCAGGCTCATCTCCTTAAGCTGGGGATAGAATTTTTCCAGGGCCTTTCGCATGGCATTGTCCAGGGCGTTTACCGGGCCGTTACCCACTGCTGCCGTATGTTCGATCTGCCCGCCAACCTTGATCATTACCGTTGCCTCTGCCTGTGGCGGCTCGTCCTCCCTGGTCTTCTGGTCAATAACCCTGAATCCCACCAGATCAAAGTACTTTCTGCCTGTACCCATTGCCTGGCGCATAAGGAGCTCAAAGGATGCCTCAGCACCTTCAAACTGGAAACCCTGTGCCTCAAGCTCCTTGAGCCTTGAAACAATGTCCAGTACCACCGGGTCATTGGTGTCAAGGTCAATCCCAAACTGGCGTGCCTTTGCAATAATATTGCTCTTGCCTGAGAGGTCAGAGACCAGAATGCGCTGTACATTGCCTACAAGTTCAGGGCGGATGTGTTCATAAGTCTCAGGGTTTTTCTGTACCGCGCTTACGTGAATTCCGCCCTTGTGGGCAAAGGCGCTTGCCCCCACATAGGGCTGATACTTGTTGGGCTGGAGGTTTGCAATTTCAAAAACAAACCTTGCCGTCTGGGTCAGTTTGTCAAGGTTTTTGCCAGCCTCACACTCCATGCCAAGTTTAAGCACAAGGGCCGGTATGATTGAGCAGAGGTTGGCATTGCCGCACCTCTCTCCAAAACCGTTCATGGTGCCCTGTACCTGTACGGCTCCTGCCTGGATTGCAAGAATGGAGTTTGCAACTGCCATCTCCGAGTCGTTGTGGCAGTGAACCCCGAGTTTAACATCATCTCCAAGCTCTTTCTGGACCTGGGCGATAATGTCCATGATCTCACCGGGCATTGTGCCACCATTGGTGTCACAGAGAACAAGCCGTTCGGCCCCTCCTGCAACAGCGCTTTTCAGGGTCTGAAGGGCATACTCCCTGTCTGCCTTGAACCCGTCAAAGAAGTGTTCTGCATCGTAGAAAAGCGTTTCGCACCTGTCTTTCAGAAAGGCAAGGGAGTCTTCTATGAGTTCCAGGTTGCGCTCAAGTGGAATGCAGAGGGCATCTCTTACATGCACATCCCAGCTCTTTCCAAATATGGTGATGACCGGCGCACCGGACTGTACCAGGGTGTTCAGGTTAGGGTCCTCATGCGCCGTGTTTTTCGCCATGTGGGTGCTTCCAAATGCGGCAATACGGGCATGCTTGAGGTCATACCCCTTGATCTCCTCGAAAAACTGCTGATCCTTGGGGTTTGAGCCTGGCCATCCGCCCTCTATAAAGTCTATTCCAAGTGCATCAAGGCGCTGGGCAATACGCAGCTTGTCCTCCAGTGAGAGGTTAAAATTTTCCGCCTGTGTGCCATCACGCAGAGTGGTATCGTATATTTCGATTTTTTTCATGGTTAAGTCTCCTGAATGGAGCTGTTTTGAAGCCTGGATCTGCCTGACTTATGTGGCAGGTCCCTTTTCAAGGCCAAAGCCTTCATGCAGGGCCCTTACGGCAAGTTCGGTGAACTTTTCCTCTATGACGCAGGAGATCTTGATCTCGGAAGTGCTTATCATAAGTACGTTTATGCCATGTTTGGACAGAATCTCGAACATCTTCCCAGCCACTCCTGAATGATTCCGCATGCCAACACCGACAATGGAGACCTTGGCAATGGAGTCATCACCAGCCACCTTCTCAGCGCCAATATCCGAGGCAACCCTTTTTACAAGCTCCATGGTCTGGCGGTAGTCAGAGCGGGGGACTGTAAAGGTCATGTCAGTGAGGTCCCCGGCACGGGTGTTCTGGATTATCATGTCCACAACCATGCCAGCCTCTGAAATGGGTTTGAATATGGCTGCTGCAATGCCGGGCCTGTCAGGTACCTTGCTGATGGTAATCCTTGCCTCGTCTCTTGAATATGTAACACCTGAAACCAGAATATCTTCCATTGTTGCGTCCTCCTTAACCACCATGGTACCGGGGGTGTCTGTAAAACTTGATCTTACATGAAGCGGCATGCCGTAACGCATGGCAAATTCGACAGAGCGAATTTCAAGCACCTTGGCGCCAAGGCTTGCCATCTCAAGCATCTCTTCATAGGAAATTTTTTCAAGCTTGCGCGCATCGGCGCAGATGTTGGGGTCTGTTGAATAGACCCCCTCCACATCAGTAAAAATCTCGCACATGTCTGCGTTAAGGGCCACTGCTACGGCAACCGCAGTGGTGTCAGAACCCCCCCTGCCAAGGGTGGTAATGTCTCCAGTATCTGTTACCCCCTGGAAACCTGCAACCACGGCTATCTGCCCCTTCTTCAGCACCGCCTTCAGACTTTCAGCGTCAATGTCTGTGATGCGAGCCCTGCCGTGGGCATTGTCTGTGGTTATGGGGATCTGGTGGCCGAGGAATGAGACAGCCTCAACCCCCATCTCCCTGGCAGCCATGCAGAACAGGGCAATGGTGACCTGCTCCCCTGTTGAAAGCAGTACATCAAGTTCTCTTGGGTGCGGGAACTCCTGCATTTCATGGGCAAGAGAAATCAGGTGGTTGGTCTGTCCAGCCATGGCGGAAAGCACCACCACCATGTCATTTCCCTGTTTTTTGGCGGCTATCACCCGCCTTGCTACATTTTTGATGCGGTCACAGTCTGCAACAGAAGTGCCGCCAAATTTTTGTACTATAAGGGCCATTTGTTCAGTCCTCTTTTGAATAGCTCAAAGCTCAAGGCTCAAAGTCAAGGTTGTGATTGTTTCACTTTCTGCCCTGGCCTTACTGGTCTGTTTCAGTGGTGTGCCATACGGGATCCTGCCCGAATTTGTGCATCCACCACTCTTCGTCAGTCATACCAAACTCGTTTGGTTCCAGTTGAATGGTATATTCGTCGGCATAGTCCATGAGCAGGGTATAGGAGGCGTTTACAAGGTTCATGTCATGGGAGGTGTCCCTGCCCTGGTTCAGGTCCGGGTGCAGCTCACGGCATCGCTGCCTGTAAGCATCCCTGATCTGGCTCCTTGTAACCTGTTTGGGAAGTTTAAGCGCCTTGCGCGCCTGCTCTATTGCCTGCCATCTGTCCATGTTTGGTTAGTAACCGTTGGGATAAATGTATTGATTTAGATTGTAATTTAGATACCAGTCTGGATTTCTGGTAATTTTTAAGTAAAACGCATAACCTGCTAAAAATATCAATATGCCCTGGCAAAGGCAAGAGAAAGTTTGGGTCATAATGTGCCTGTGGCTTCTGCTTTCACCTAGGTTTCAGCCATTATGACACACCATTGTTGATAAAATGCTGGCAAACTGCCGAAATAAAGCAATATGATTCCATTCAAAATAAACAGAAAATGTATCTGTTCAGTGCAGTAAATGGTCTTGTTTTGGAGTGACTTTGAAGAATTTTGTAGTTTTTCTTGGCGAAGCACAAAATCGCGTCTGTTTGAGCGAGGGACGAGTGAGTTTCGCGATTTTGGCGTAGCAAGCCTTAGAAAAACAAGAAATTATTCACCGGAACGGAAAAATAAGACCATTTACTCACCTTAATGACCGTTAACTACGATGAACAGTTACCAGAAAATTTGCTCACCTGATCCATGGGAACTCTTTTTAAGATAACAAAATGGCTTGTTGTCACAGCGGCAGTGGTGCTTGTCCTGATTGCAGCCATGGTTGCAGGATTCATCTATTCAAAGGATCTGCGCCAAAATGTATTTCCCCTCAGTTATCGCTTAGGCAAAATAGATCTTCAGTGCCAGGATCTGGTTGTTACCGCCGCTGATACGTCTCATCTTATGGGGGTGAAGCTGCAGGGTGACGATTTCCTGCTCCAGGTGCCTGATGTCGAGCTTCACTACCGGCCATATCCTCCTGAACTTGAAAAGGTGATTCTCAATGGGCCTGATCTGAAAATAAAGGTGAATCAGAGGGGTGGGGATAGTTCAATGCCTTACAGGAGTATCAGGCAGGCTGCAAGGTTGATTTTTGTGAGAAACGGTTCTGTGCAGGTTTCCTGGCAGGGTGGAGAGGCAGAGGTCAAGGAGCTGGGGATTTCCCCTGTTGTGGGGAAAGTGCCTGAACAGGGTATTTTGACCGCGGGGAACGCCGAATTTTTCGTAGTTTCAGGCAAGCAGGAAATAATCGGTTATCTCAATGTGGCACTGGAAGATCAGGAAATCAGGCTGAACATTGATGCACAAAATGTCAAAGTTAACCTTCCGGGGTTTGAACCAATTGATACAGATGTCCACGTCAAGACAGGGCTTATGCCAGGTGACCTTGGTGTCCTTGATGGGTATGCAGAAATTGAGAATGCCGTTTCCCTGCTTCCACGCTCTGTAATCAAGTCTTCTGACGTTGGGAAAGAGCTTGTTGGGGCAGGGCCCATACCTGCCCGAATTGCATTTCATTTTGATGCGGCTTCCGGGATAGATGTCAGGGGCAGTATTGCCCTTCCTGTCATATCCCCTTTTGAAAAACTGAAACTATCAGGACCTCTTGATGTTGAATATGATCTCAAGATTTCACCGGATTTCAAGAGCGGGAAGGTCGTTGCAGATGTCCCTTCCATTTCAACAAAGCTGACAGGGCAGTTCCAGACAAGGGAAAAAGGTGTCACGTGGAGTGCAAAGGCTGATTGCAGAGTTAAAAATTATTCCTTTTATCTTGATGATAATCATGCCCTTGAGGGGTTATCCGGCAGGGTAAATCTGGAGCTTGAAGGCGTCTCACCCGCCGGGGGCGGCAGTAATGCGCCGGTTTCATGGAAGTTCAATGCCCGCTGGGACAAGGGGGACCTGCTTGTTTATCCCTGGTACTTTGATCTGTCCGCTGATGCTTCAGGTGGGCTTGATGCCCGGGGAAGGGTTGCTGGAAAGAGGGTAAGGCTTAAGTCTGCTGTGCTTGAGAGTTTCATCACCGCTGGCCTTCACAACATAACCCTGGTTCCTGAAGAGATCCAACGAAATCTCAAGGCTGCTCCAGTTAAAACCCTCAAACGGTTGCTGTCTGGTAAGGCGAAGGCAGAAATATCCGGCCCCATTGAAAACACTTACCGTATTCTGGTGCGTGATCCATTTGAGGCAGGCCATGCGGTCCTGTCCCGGCTTAAGCCAGAGGGCAGATTCGCAGTCAGGATCAACTCCCTTGGCGCTGACATAGGGGTGAATGCAGACATTGGTCTTGATGAAAAGAAAATTTTCAGAGGTGTAAAGTTTGATGGCACTGTCCCCTTTGGCGCTGGAATCTGCAGGCCTGCCCTGCTCTCCTGGGATAAAATAGTAATACCTTCAGAAGTTGCCGGAATAGGTAAAGTGCCTCAGGGCAACCAGGCATCAGGCAGTGGGAACGGGACTGAACGTGATGTCTTTTCAATGGATTCAGGAAGCCTTTCCTTGGAGACATGCAGCGACCGGATCAGGTTTGGGCCGGTCCGGATTCCTGCAGGCAAGGGGGCTGTTGAGATAGGCAGGGGGGAGATTGCCTACTCAGGGGGCAAGGTCAGGCTGACAGATGTGAATATCCAGGGCCTGGTTTTGTCTGCCCGGATCAATAACAGTCCTGTTGAGGCATCCCTTAATGGTCGTAACCTGGTAGTGGAGCTTGAAAATGGCCGGATTAACATAAAGGGGACGGTTTATACGGATTTTGCCAGGGGAAAGGTCGAGATTTCAAGAATGTGGCTTGAATTCTTTGGGCCGGTTCCACGGTTTGGCGCAGATGTAGTACTGAAAAATATTGATCTTGCCACAATTACAGAATTGACCGATTTTGGAAAGGTCACCGGCAGGCTGGACGGCAAAGTGAAAAATCTGGTAATATCAGGAAAGCAGCCCGAGAGTTTTGAACTTGAACTGAGAAGCCGCAAGGTCAGGGGCGTTGATCAGGAGATAAGTATCAAGGCCATCAGGAACCTCTCTATCCTGGGTGGCGGCGGTGGCGGCATTCCCCTGCTTGGGCAGTTCTTCAAGAATTTTTCCTATAGCAGCATTGCGGTATCCTGCAGGTTGAAGAATGACATATTTACAATTCACGGGCTGATCAGGGAAGGCAATACAGAGTACCTGGTAAAACGAGGGTTCTGGGGCGGTGTGAATGTCATTAACCAGAATCCAGGCGGTAAGATATCCTTTAGTGACATGCTTGAGCGTCTTGCCAGGATTACCGAGTCCGGCAAGGCAAAGATAGAATAAATGGTAATGCCAAACCATATATACGGAATATTGCGCATCGTTGATGCATCCGTAGGGGCGAAAAATTTTTCGCCCCTACAAACGGGACAACGGCCGTGCGTATCCGATGCGGAAAAAAATATTGAGGCGGTCGGGGTATTATGAAATACAATCCCGATGTTCATCACCGCCGGTCAATACGGTTGCACGGATACGATTACGCGCAGCCAGGCGCATATTTTGTGACCGTTTGCACGCAAAACCGTCGATGTCTGTTTGGTGGTGTTATGGGTGGTGCAATGCGATTGAATGCTGCGGGGCGCGTGGTCGAAAAATGTTGGCATAATATTCCATCGCATTTTCCCCATGTTGCATTAGATGCCTTTGTGGTAATGCCAAACCATGTACATGGAATATTGCGTATTGTTGATGCATCCGTAGGGGCGAAAAATTTTTCGCCCCCACAGACGGGACAACGGCCACACGGAACGACCAAAACCATCGGATCCGTTATTCGCGGATTCAAAATTGGTGTAACAAAATGGATACGTCAAAACACGCCTGTTTATAATGTCTGGCAACGCAATTATCACGAACATATTATCCGCAATAATGACGATTTGAACCGAATACGGGAATATATCACAAATAATCCCCTGAAATGGGAATTGGATAAAGAAAATCCGGTCAATATCCGGTGGGATGAATCATGACCCTGCCTTTTGGCACAGTCAAATATACGCTTGGCACAGTACAGGTTACCGGTTGTAGTATCTCTGGACTGTTCAGGAACCCGGATACCGTATTGGCATGGCCAGTGGCAGAGTGATCTATGTCCCGTAAACGGAGGTAGCCTGTGTCTGGAATAAATGAAGGGCGAAAATTTTTTCGCCCCTACTGTGAAAATGGAGGTCAGAACATGCATAACAATTCATGTACCGACAAGAAAAAACTGGCAATTGGCCTGTTTGTTTTCCTGCTTACCGCATGTGTGACAATAAATATCTATTTCCCTGCGGCTGAGGTGCAAAAAACAGCCGAGGAGATTGTAAGTGATGTCAGAGGGGCGGATGCCAAAAATCTGGATCGGTCAGCGCCTGAGAATAAAGATTCAGAAACTGGTCCTGTATCCTTTATGCGCCTTGGTCTTTCAAAGGCCTATGCTGCACGGGAACTTGATGTTTCAAACGCAACCATTCGCACCCTCAAGGGCCGTATCAAGCAGAATTATCCGCGGCTGCGCAAATGGCTTGCCAAAGGTGTGCTTGGTGAAGGATACAATGGATATGTGGTGATGCGCCCGGCAGGATCCCTTAACCTCAAGGCAAAGGTAGAGGCAAAAAGGGTTATGCAGGAGGAGAACAGCAATCGAAAGGCCCTCTATGCAGCGGTAGCCAGCGCCCTTAATATTCAGTCTTCCCAGGTAAGCAGGGTGGGACGCATATTTGCACAGCAGTGGCAGAGGGCTGTGCCGCCAGGTACCTGGATTGAAACTGCTCCGGGCAAGTGGAAACGGCGGTAATTGACGGGTTGAGAAAAGTTACGGGCAGTGCAGGTTGAATCCTGTACCGCCTAGATTGAGCGTTTCAAAATCTGGGCAATAGTTTTTTCAACGCAATTAAAAGGAGTTATGTCGATTAAAGCTTTCCAGTTTTGAAACCCTTCGGGATTGCCGTATTTGCTGCATCTCCTTTGTCAGAGGAATTCCCATATAGCCGACTATTATGGGAATTCCTCTTTCGCGGATCTGCAGCAAATCCGACAATCGCTCAACCTAGGATTAAAATATTATGAACGAAGCATATCCAACAACCCTGTCATAATCTCCAGATACATCGCCTGATGTTGCGTATTTCACAAGTTCAGCCCTTGATGCCCCAAGAAGCAGGGAGGCGGCAAGAGTAATTGTGGTGGGAATAAAGCCGCACATTGAAATGCGGTTGGTAACAACTGTCTCGTAAAGTCCCTGGGGATTCATTGCCATAATTTCCTCAATGGCAAGCCTGTCCTTGGCATTGGCCTGTGCCTGGGATTCGTAGTGGGTCATGTCCGTGCTTGCCACCATGAGCACCTGCCTGCCTGCATTGGTTATTGCATTTGCCACAGCCCTGGCGATTTCTTCGCATATTTCATAAGGCATCTGCGACAGGCAGATCGGCACTATCTCAAGGTCTGGCTGGAAATATTGCAGAAACGGCACCTGTACCTCCAGGGAGTGCTCATACATGTGTGCCTGGTAGTCTGACTCAAGATAGGCTGAGCCTGTAATGAGAGCTGCTGCCAGGTCCGCTGCAACAGGCACATCTCCAAAAGGCATTCGCCATACCCCGTCAGGCATTACAGAGGCAGGTGAGCCGTAACCTGTATGATTTGGCCCCATGATTATTACTGTCCTGGGGATTTTTGCCCTGGCAAAGGCTGCACCAGCAACACTTCCTGAATAGATATAGCCTGCATGCGGCGCAACAACGGCAATGCATGGTTCACTCCCTGCTGCAACACCTCCGGTCATCCGGGCTATGGTGCTTTTAAGGGCTGCGGGATTGCCGTCGTAAAACTGGTTTGCTACTGCTGGTTGTCTTATCATGGTGATAGTCCTCCACCAATATGTGAATTCATCCTTGAGGGGTGTGAGCAGTTTCTTAATATTAGGATGGGAACGAACCACCGAAAAGTCAAGATGGCGGGGTTTACGAACGGCATGAGCCTTGAGTTAGGCACAAAAAAAGCCCTGCAGAGCAGGGCTTGAATAATCACTATTTAACAGTTTTATTTAGATAGTGCTTACGTTCTCAGCAGCAGGGCCCTTATTCCCCTCTACGATATCGAAACGAACCCTTGCGCCTTCATCAAGAGTTTTGTAACCATCTGTTTTGATAGATGAGTAATGTACGAAAACATCTCCACCCTCATCTGTCTCAATAAAACCAAAACCCTTGGAAGCATTAAACCATTTAACTGTACCTTCTGACATCTTGAACTACTCCTTTGTACTGGCCTCTGATAAGGCCTTGAAAAAATAATAAAATTTGGATTGCCCCGAAACAGTCTGTTGCAGCCTGCATCTGACAAGCAGCAATCCATTCACAACACCCTACATGCCCTGTCAGGAAAAGTAAATGTTTTTTTATCAATTTTTTATTTTTTTATTTTGCTGGTTCAAAATGGTGGAAAAGCGTGGTGTCTCGAGCAGTCGTTCGCAGCTTTTAATGGTTACGCAAGCCCTGGGAGTAAATCTTTCAGGCCTTCAGCTATCATTTGGACGCCAATGGCCGATAGCAACAGCCCCATTATTCGAGTGGCAATGTTAAGACCTGTAATGCCAAGCCGTTTGCCTATGGGTTCTGCGAGACGAAGGGTAATCCATACGATAAAGGCAATGATTACAATACAAATGTTAAGAAATAGCATGTCCAGGGGCTCCATTGCCCGATGACTATCTATTACTACAAGGCTTATGGCCCCAGGCCCTGCCATCAGAGGTATTGCAAGTGGAACTACTGCCACGTCGCTTCTCTGGCTGTCAGCCTCTTCCTCTTCAGGGCTGCGTTTAGCCCCGCTCTGCTTGGCGTGCATCATGGCGATTGCCATCAAGAGAATCAGCAGGCCGCCGCCGGTACGGAATGATGGGATGCTTATGCCAAAAAAAGACAGCAGTGGATCCCCCACCCACGCAGCAACCAGCAGGACAATCCCTACTGATATTGCCGCAATCCTGGCAATGGAGAGTGCCTCTTTTTCAGGCCGGTCACCACAAAGTGAGAGAAATACAGGAATGGCGCCTGGTGGGTTTACTATTGCAAGAAGTGCAATCAGGATTTTGATATATTCGGTATATTCCATTGGTAACTGTTCAGCGTACTTATGTTAAAAAAGGGGGTGTCTATTCAGCGCGGTGTAACCAGACCAGGCACAACCTTATCTACGGCGCTGTTATAACCTCCATGCCCCCCATGTACGGCTGAAGAGCCTTTGGTATCCTGACGCTTCCATCTTTCTGCTGGAAATTTTCAAGTATGGCAACAACAGTCCTTCCAACAGCCAACCCTGAGCCGTTCAGGGTGTGAACCAGGCGGGTCTTTCCGCCTGGTTTTTTAAATCGGATATTGGCGCGTCTTGCCTGAAAATCTTCAAAATTGCTGCAGGATGATATTTCGCAGTAACGCTGTTGTCCTGGGAGCCAGACCTCAATGTCATAGGTCTTGGCAGCAGAAAACCCGGTGTCGCCGGTGCAGAGCACAATTACCCTGTATGGGATTTCCAGTAATTGAAGCACCTCTTCAGCATCTGAAAGCAGGGATTCAAGTTCGTCATAGGATGTCTCGGGTTTTACGAATTTAACCAGCTCCACCTTGTTGAACTGGTGCTGGCGGACTATTCCCCGGACATCCCTGCCGTGTGAGCCTGCCTCTGAACGGAAGCAAGGGGTAAAGGCAACATGGTGAATGGGAAGGGCATCTTCAGGAAGAATCTCATCCCGGTACAGATTTGTTACAGGGACCTCGGCTGTGGGTATCAGGTAAAATTCCCTGCCCTCAATCTTGAACAGGTCCTCGGCAAACTTGGGGAGCTGGCCTGTGCCGTAGAGCGATGCATCGTTCACAATAAACGGCGGCAGAACTTCCCGGTATCCGTGTTTTGTTGTGTGCAGGTCAAGCATGAAGTTTATGAGCGCCCTCTCAAGCCTGGCTCCTGCCCCGTTGTAAACGCAGAATCTGGCGCCGGTAATCTTTGCTGCCCTCTGGAAATCCAGAATGCCCAACTTTTCACCAACATCCCAGTGGGGAAGGGGCTCAAAGTCCATCTCTGGAATAGTGCCCCACTTTTTTACCTCAACATTTTCATCTTCATCCTTCCCAACAGGAACAGATTCATGGGGAATGTTGGGGATTGCCAGGAGAAATTCACGGAACCGGGCTTCGATGTCTGAAAGTTCCTTGTCGATTGCCTTGATACGCGCCCCAACTTCCTTCATTTCGGAAATGTATTCTGAGGCATCCTCCTTGTTTTTTTTCATCTGGCCGATTTTGGCCGAAACCGTATTCCTCCTGTTCCTCAGCTCCTCTATTTCCCGCAGTAGTTCACGACGTTTCTGGTCGATTTCAAAAAGAGGCGCAATGTCCAGGTTGGTTTGTCTGTTTTTAAGGGCCTCTTCAACCCGTTCTCTGTTGTCTCTTATGAATTTTATATCAAGCATTTTTTGTTTCCTCTGTGGTGTCTATTCAGCGAGCTAAATGGTCTTGTGCGTCCTTAGCGTTCTTTGCGGTTCAGCCATTGTTTTTCAGGCATTCATCTTTGAGCTGTTTTCATGGTAAGGTATAGTAAAAATATCACGCATATTCAATCATTCCCATGGTATCAGTTTCTTTCATAAGGAACCAGCATCCTTTGGGGATTAAGGGGCATGAGCATGTCAGACAGGCTGGGCCACGGGCCCCCGGTAACAAGGTGTGTCCAGCCGCAGATATGCACCACCCGGCTGCAAAGGGCTGCTATTTTTTGGATACGCCCTGAAACCTTGTCTTCCCGTTTCTGCCATTGATCATGGGCAAGATATGAAAGGGGATGGGCTGCCTCACAGCACTGCTTTTTGCCACTGAGGAACATGGATGCAAACCGTAATCGTGCTGAAAAGTGTTTTTGAAGGTCAAAATCAGGCTCTGATGCTATAATTTCAAGGTTTTCCCTGGAAAGAAGTTCCTGGTGCCATGCAGGAAGCTCAATTCTGGCAAAATCACCCATGTCCACTGCAATGCACCTTATTCCATGATTGGCGGCATACCTGTTTGCAACGGTCCATTCATATGGAATCCTTAACTGCCGCACCAGCAGCCTGATGCCTGCGTGTTCCCTCTTGCCGGGAGAAATACAGCCGAGATTCCGGGCGAGTACCGTGAACCATACAGGCATTGCGCGTTGCCGGAATTTTAATGAAAAACGGCTTATCTCAACAGTTATGACCTCAGGGGCAAGGGAGGTCAGCAGTTCGTACAAGGCCGGGCCTGCCTCCCTGTAAAGGTGCAGGGTACCCAACAGGGATAGGTTGGTGCATTTCATGTTACTGGTCTAGATGTGTTCCCTGTCAAGGCTTCTGTACTGTACGGCCTCTGCAAGGTGGGAGATGGCAATGTCTTCAGTGCCTTCAAGGTCTGCGATGGTACGTGATATTTTTATTATCCTGTGAAATGCCCGTGCACTTAATGCAAGTTTTTCTGCAACCTGCTGGAGGAATGTTCTGCTTTCTTTGTCAAGTTGGCAGTATTTTTCAATGTCTGGTGCAGACATCTGGGCATTGCAGTGTATGGAGCTTTTTCTGAATCTTTCAGACTGAATTTTTCGTGCTGCTGCCACCCTTTCTGCAATGACTGCGGAGCTTTCGCCCCGCCTTGCGTCGCTGAGTTCGTTAAATGGTACTGCTGGTACATCCATCTGGATGTCCATGCGGTCAAGAAGCGGGCCGGATATGCGTGAGCGGTAGCGCTGTATCTGGGCCGGTGTGCAGGAACATGGCCTCACGGGATCACCTGCATGCCCGCAGGAGCATGGGTTCTGGGCGGCAACAAGGGTAAAGTTTGCCGGAAAGGAAACGGTGAGGGCTGCCCGTGAGATGGTTACAGAGCCGTCTTCAAGCGGCTGCCTGAGGCCCTCAAGCACGTTTTTTCTGAATTCAGGTAGTTCATCCAGGAACAGGACCCCGTTGTGTGCAAGGCTTACCTGGCCGGGGCGTGGAATTGTGCCGCCTCCAATAAGCCCTGCGTCTGAGATGGTGTGATGGGGTGTACAAAAGGGACGGCGGACCACCAGCGGGGTTTCCGGAGAGAGCAGCCCTGAAACGCTGTAAATGGCGGTGGTCTCAAGTGCCTCTTCAAAGGTGAGGGGGGGAAGAATGGAGGGAAGCCTTCGTGCAAGCATGGTCTTTCCCGAGCCAGGAGGCCCGGTCATCAGCACGTTGTGGCTCCCTGCCGCAGCCACCTCCAGGGCGCGTTTGGCGTGTTCCTGACCGATAACATCCCTGAAATCAACGTCATCTCCGCCGGTTTTTTCCATAAGTTCTGCAGGATTTACCCGCAGCGGCCTTATCTCCCTGGTGCCGTTAAAAAAATCTGCTATATCTGAAAGATGCCCGGCAGGAAAGGCATTTGTCTCTGGCACCACCGCTGCCTCAGATGCGTTTTCCCTTGGAATTATGAGTCCTTCAATTGCCCAGTTTCTCGATGCCAGTGATAGGGGAAGCACTCCGCGCGCAGGCTTGATAGTGCCGTCAAGTGAAAGTTCTCCTGCAAGGCAAAAGGTCCGCAGCCTGTCCTGGGGGATTATCCCTGCAATGCAGAGAAGCGCTGCAGCAATTGGAAGGTCAAGGCCTGTGCCCTCCTTCTTGATGTCAGCAGGTGCAAGGTTGACTGTTATCTTGCGGGTGGGAAATGGAAAACCGCTGTTTTTGATGGCAGCCTTTACCCGTTCCCGGCTCTCCCTCACCGCGCCTTCAGGAAGTCCAACCATGTTAAAGCCTGGAAGCCCTGAGGAGACATCCACCTCTATTTCAACAGGAAATGCCTGGATTCCTACAACCACACCGCTTTTTGAATAGGCAAGCATATTTTATCTTTACCACTTTTGGGGTTTGAGGACCGATGCCAACTGTCTGAACATTTGTAATTTAAATCGGGATATGGACGGGGAAACTGAAAAGCGGCAAAAGCATCTTATGAAATTTATCACCGGAATTGAGTTTCTCTCTACTGAAATTTTATCTATTAACCTTTCACTTCCTTGCTGAGTTCTGCTTTTATCTCTTTCACTGTGGGCAGGTTGGATTTCAGGTTTTCAGGCAGGCTTTTTTAAAATTTGGTTATTGCCGCACGCTGCCGTTTGTGACTATGCACCCTTTCATGTTAAATTCCTCTGACGTGAAAGACGCTTTTCAGGATGGTACTGTACATTTTTTGTTCCAAAGATCAAATTATGACCAACCACTTCAACGCAACCATATTTCAGGGTAGGTTCACACGGACGATGTTGATGTGTTTGTGAATGACTGATGGTTTAAAACAAAAAAAGCCCCTGCTGATTATTCAGCAGGGGCTTTAGCGTTTATTTTATTTAAGCCTGGGTGCAATCATGAGCTGATTACATCATGCCTCCTGTTGGCATTCCGCCCATTCCACCCATTCCGCCCATGGCAGCGGCATCATCTTCCTTCTTTGGTGCCTCGGCAATCATTGCCTCGGTTGTCAGCAGCAGACCGGATACACTGGCTGCGTTCTGGAGTGCATTTCTGGTAACCTTGGTTGGGTCAATGATACCAGCATCCAGAAGATCCTCGTACTCACCCTTGGCTGCGTTGAAGCCTTCACTGCCGCTCTTGGCCTTGACCTGCTCAACCACGATTGAGCCCTCATGGCCTGCATTCATGGCAATCTGGCGCAGTGGCTCTTCAACAGCCCTGCGGATGATGTTTATACCGTGCTGTTCGTCCTCATCATCTGTTGCAATGTTATCTATTGCATCCAGGCAGCGGATAAGTGCGGTGCCACCACCGGGAACAATGCCTTCCTCAACTGCTGCACGGGTTGCATTGAGTGCATCCTCAACCCTTGCCTTCTTCTC
>JALWJV010000417.1 GCA_026996955.1 Deltaproteobacteria bacterium | reverse complement strand
TGAGCGTTTCAAAAGTTTGAAGAAATGATTTTATACGATATTAAAAGGAATTACATGTATCATACTCTTCAACTTTTGAAACCCTTCGGGATTGCCGGATTCACTGCATCTCCTTTGTCAGAGAAATTCCCATATAGCCGACTATTATGGGAATTCCTCTTTCGCGGATCTGCAGCAAATCCGGCAATCGCTCAATCCAGGATTCTGAAAAAATCCCAGACTTATGCCGGTCTTTTGGTTGGCGGATATCAGGCTGATCCGGCAAAGTCTAAAGTCAGGACAGGGTAATATTACTGTGGAAAAGTACGGACATTATACAGAAGAAATTATGTAACTGTTAAGCGCATTCACCTTAATTAAGATTGGCAAATGCCCTTGTCCTCAGTTTTTTTGGCAACAGAAAGAGAAGCAATCATCCTGCGTGCATTATCAAGGTCCTCAGGATAATCCACTTCACACCATGAATAACCGGTGATTGGACATGTACTTATTGGCATTTCCCCTGCAATCTTGTCAATTACAGACAGGTACCATCTTCCTTTACTCGAAGGGTTCTCAACAGCTTCGGCAAGTGCCTTTTTGAATATATCAGGTCCCTCTCCCAGGAAACGGATAAAACCAATTGATTCCCCGTCAACACTTTCAACCGGCAGCTGCTTGCCAACATGTACAAGCCGCCCGTTATCAACAACAACCTTCATGTCATCGCTGTCATAGTTATCCTTGACATTTATTGCCATGGTTATTGGAGAAGACGGACATGTCATAAGGGTACTGGCCACAGCAGCCTCAAACAGCGTGTCTCCATTAAGCAGCAAGAAATCCTGATCCATCTCCCTGCTTGCCCACCAGCAGCTCACAAGGTTGTCAGAAGTGGCATAATGAGGATTATAAAGAGTCCTTACTCCATTATCAGCATAGGTTTCTGATATCAGCCTGTCCACCTTGGATGCCCCGTAACCGGTGACTATTACTATTTCATTAACGCCCATGCCAAGAAGCGTATTGATCTGCCACTCCAGAATAGTACCACTGCCAACATCAAGCATACACTTGGGCATGTCAGCAGTCATGGGCAAAAGGCGTTTCCCCTGCCCTGCGCTTAATATTATTGCCTTCAAAAGTTTACTCCACTACGGTTTTATGGTTGTATTCGTCTAAACATCGTATAGCCGGTTTCATGGTCACAGTTGACGTTAATGCTTGTCATCACCATGCCAGGACATTCACCATCCATGCAAATCCGGTCACAATCTATATATTGTTTTTTACCTCGTGTCCACTCCACCAATAATATTTGGCATCTTGAAACCCGTTGCCCAAATTGCATAACAGGCAGGAATCATATAACAACCATGTCAGCCTCCTCAACCCTTCAAATAAAGCCCATTCCAAATCTGCGTAAATCCAGGCTGCTTACAGATTTTATCAGGCTCCCATACTCGGTTTACAGGGACGATCCCACGTGGATACCTCCCCTTGAATTAGAGCGGAGAATACACCTATCTCCTGAAAATCCATATTTCAGACATGCCAAATGCAACTTCTGGGTAGCCTACAGAAAAGGAAGGCCTGTTGGACGCATAAGTGCGCAAATTGACGAGCTTTATATCCACCGTTATGGTGAAAACACAGGTTTTTTTGGCATGCTGGAGGCTGAAAAAAACGATGAAACAGTGGGCATGCTTCTTAAAACCGCGGAAGACTGGTTAAAAGACATGGGAATGTCCAAGATCATGGGACCGTTTAATCTCTCCATAAACCAGGAGTGCGGTCTGCTTGTAGAAGGCTTTGACACACCGCCATCCATGATGATGGCCCACACAAAACCGTGGTACCCCCAGGCAGTAGAAGCATGCGGCTATGAAAAAGAAAAGGACCTCCTTGCCTACACAATAGACGCTGACCAGGAACAGCCTCCGGCAATCACACGTATTCTTGAAAAAACCGCAACAGGCATGCGGACAAGAGGTCTT
>JALWJV010000416.1 GCA_026996955.1 Deltaproteobacteria bacterium | reverse complement strand
TTGCAGGGGGGTTGAAGTACTTTTAAAGGATACTCAATCCAGGGAAGAAATGGGAATGGCTGCAACAAAATGTGTAAGCAGCCATGGTGGGGCAACAGAAAGATATGTGTCCCTTATTGAAAACAGCCTCTCTTCTCATAACAGCAGGTAGGGGATTAATTTTCAGATTCCTGTGGATCAAAAACACCTAAATATGCTGTTTCGTGCCGGCAGGGTCTTTGAACCCCTTTACGCTGGACTTATGTCTATGCGTTCCAGGCTCTACTCACGAGGCATCTTAAAAATTCACAGGTCAGACATCCCGGTAATCAGCATTGGCAATCTCTCAATGGGAGGAACAGGCAAGACACCTCACGTAATTGCCTGCTGCCGTTTTTTAAAAAAGCAGGGGATCAAGCCTGCGGTGGTCACCAGGGGATACGGCGGAAAGGCAGGGAAAGGCCCCCTGGTTGTTTCAGACGGCTCTGACCTTTTTGCAGATGCAGGGACTGCCGGTGACGAAGTGTTCATGATGGCCCGCATGCTTGATGGGGTGATAATAGTTGCCGGCTCCTGCAGATACCAGTGTGCTGTGACTGCAAGGCAGCTTGGGGCAGAGGCAATTGTGCTTGATGACGGGTTTCAGCATATGGCACTTGGTCGTGACAGGGATGTACTGCTTCTGCCTGCATCAGAACCCTTTGGAAACAGGCATGTATTTCCTGCTGGCCACCTTCGTGAGCCCATTTCGGCACTGAAACGTGCAACATGTATCCTTATAACCGGTTGTGAACAGGTAAGTGAAGGCAGTGTCACGTTATTAAGGGAAGAGATCCATTCCCTGGTGGATAACGCCCCGGTTTTTACCAGTTTTAACAGGATAACAGGTGTATGTCTGGTGGGGGAAAAAGATGTTTACAGGCCTGGCACACCAGAGTTTGAAAAATGGAGAAAAACACCTGTTCTGGCCTTTTGTGGTATTGGGAGGCCCCAATCCTTCACTTCGATATTAACCAGGAATGGAGATGGCTTCGGTTTTAATGTTAAAGACACTGTTTCTTTTAAGGATCATCATGTTTATAACCGGAATGATATTGAAGCATTGTATAAAAAAGCTGAGGAGCTGGGCGCCAGCGCCTTGGTAACAACTGCCAAAGATGTAGTTAAAGTCATGGAATACTGTTCAAACAGCGACCTCATAGGTAATGGCATACAAACAGCTTCCCCAATCCCGATACTTGTGTTAGAGGTAGAGGCCGTTCCGGAAGATGGTTTTTATAGGCACATAGTGCAGGCAATTTGATTTACATACCTATTTGAGCTTTTTTCTTATAATATCAAATAACTACCATTATGCCATTTTTATCCCCCACAGTTACATTTACCCGCTACACAATCAAGGATGAACTGCCACAGGACTTCTGGTCCTTTGCCCTTGATGAGATCTCTGCCCGGGCATTCAGGGAGCAGGATGCAGGGGTCCAGGAGACCAAAATTGGCTGGGTCCCCTTAAGGGATCCTTTCAAGGAGGAGATTGACCTGAATGATATTTCCTTTGGCGACTATTTGCTCCTGTCCCTTCGTATTGACAAGCGTTCTGTTCCTGCAGCACTGCTTAAAAAGTTCTGTGCCATTGAAGAAAAACGCACCCTTTCTGAGCGGCAGGTGGACAGGCTTTCAAGCAAGCTCAGGAAGGAGATACGGGAGCGTATGAAGCTTCAACTCCTGGCAAAGACCCTGCCGGTGCCTGCCATCTATGATCTCTGCTGGAATATATCAACAGGCTCCCTATTCTTTTTTGCACGGCAGGACAAGGTATGCGGTCTGTTTGAAGACCTTTTCAAGACCACCTTTGATATCCGCCTGTATCCTGTTATCCCCCATACACTTGGGATTGAACTTATTGACAGGGAAACAATGTACGAGTCATTCCAGAACCTGGGGCCTGAGGTGTTTGTATGAGTGACAGAGATGCCGTTGATCTCATAAGGGAAAAAA
>JALWJV010000415.1 GCA_026996955.1 Deltaproteobacteria bacterium | reverse complement strand
TTTGTGCTGTGCCCTTTCCCCGTGAAATCAGGAAGATTTTTAAAAAATCCCCGCCAATGCTGGTAGGCAGAAACAGGTTGAAAAACATCCCGCTGAAGTAATAGTTAAGATAGTTGATCCATTTCCCGCGGAATCCGAGCACCCTGGAAAGCAGGTACCATCTTGTGGTGCTTATGCACTGGGAGACAAGGTAGAGGATAAGCAGAAGGGGCCAGAGCCAGTTTGGGACATCTGAAAAGGAGCGGCCAAGCTGATTCCAGTCTGTCCGGGCAAAAAACCATGTCAAAAGACCTGAGCTGACCGCAATTTTAAGAAATGTTCCGGTTAGTCTTCCAGATGTCATATTCCCACGCAAGTGACGGAACCGGTAATCAGCCGCAAATTTTTCTTACTGCGTAGATGCGTTTTCCTGAAGACTCGTAGTACGTCCTCATTACAAGCTCGGCAAGCAGACCAATTCCTCCAAGCACAAGGCCTGTTATAATCAGAAGTGCACCCAGGAGGAGAAGGGGACGCCCCCCAATATCTTCACCGTGCCAGAGTTTAAGCCATGTGAGATATGTTTCGATTCCAAAGCCTGTGATTAACAGCGCCCCTCCTGTAAGCCCGAAGAACTGCAGCGGGCTTGTGGCAAATTTCTGAAAAAAAAGCATGAGCAGCAGATCAATTATGACCCGGTATGTCCTACCAATGCCGTATTTGCTGCTCCCGGCTGTTCGTGGGTGGTGCCGTACTTCAACTTCGGTAATGCGGGCACCGTACTGGCTTGCAAGAACAGGTATGAATCTGTGAAGCTCACCGTAGAGCAGGAGGTTTTTTGCAACATCCCGCCTGTACGCCTTTAGCGAGCAGACATAGTCATGAAGCATGACACCTGTGCTCTTCCCGATGAGCCAGTTTGCAACAACCGAGGGGAGTCGCCTTGAGATCAACTTGTCTTTCCTGTCCTTGCGCCAGCCACTTACTACGTCAAAGCCCTCTTCAAGTTTTTCTATCAGAAGCGGAATGTCTCCTGGGTCATTCTGCAGATCCCCATCCATGGAGACAACAATCTCTCCCTTGGCATGGTCAAAACCCGCTGTCATTGCGGCAGACTGGCCGAAATTTCGCCTGAAAATAATGGATTTCAGTTCCGGAACCATTCTGCTCTGTTCTTCAAGTATGGATGCGGAGTCGTCAGTGCTTCCGTCGTCAATTATTATTATTTCAAAGGTTCGGCCTGTAAGTCTAAGCGTTTCAACTGTCTTTTTTATGAGCAGAGGCAAATTTGCCGATTCATTGAACACAGGAATGATAACGGAAATTTCAGGTGTATGTTCTTGGCTGCTGCTTTTGTTATTCGTTGACATTTATAACCTTTTTCGCTTGTTAAAGTTATTTGAACAAGGAAGTGAAATCGATGAAGGAAATTGCGTATATACAGTGGAATGATTCCTATTCCGTAGGCTATAGATTCATAGACAGGCAACATAAAAAGCTTGTGGATATTGTCAACACCTTTTATGAGGCAGTGAAACATGGTCAGGAGGCTGATTTGCCTTATAAAATTTTAAACAGGCTTACCGCCTATGCTGAAGAGCATTTCCGTGATGAAGAAACTGCAATGGAGCTTGCAGGGTGTCCCGCTGATATGGTTGAAAAACATAAGGCAGTCCACGAGGAGCTGGTAAAGGAAATATTCAAGGTGGCAGAAAAGGCTTTGACCGATAACTCTGCAAAGGCCCTGGCTGAGACGGGAGACCTGTTGAGGCGCTGGCTTCTGGAGCACATCCTGGATGAAGACATGCAGTATGCGCCCTGGGTGTCAAAGTTGAAGGGGCCTTTAGTGAAATAATATTCATCCCCCCCGTAAAAGATACAACCTAGATTGAGCGATTGTCGGATTTGCTGCAGATCCGCGAAAGAGGAATTCCCATAATAGTCGGCTATATGGGGATTCCTCTGACAAAGGAGATGCAGTAAATACGGCAATCCCGAAGGGTTTCA
>JALWJV010000414.1 GCA_026996955.1 Deltaproteobacteria bacterium | reverse complement strand
CTGTTATTGCTTGCTTTAAAGCAAGAGGCGCAGGCAAATATTACAACTGCAGCAGCAGCGGCAAGCAGTATCTTAAGCAGGTGTTCCGGGTTCAATGCATTCTCCTTTATTCAGAGCCGTTGTCCTTTTTCCGAAACTCAGCAGATTTTATGCCATATTTTCTAAGTATCCTCTGAAGCGCCTGCCTTTCAAGACCTACCATTGCAGCAGCCGCTGTGACATTACCCCCTGTCTTTTTGAGAGTCCTGGTAAGGTAGTGCTGGGAGAAACATTTAAGTACCGCCTCTTTTGCGTCCTTGTACGGGAGGTTGTCAAAGCAGGGCATGTTTATCTCTCCCATGGCAGGATCTTCACTTTTTTCCTGTGGTAGGCATGCAGATGAGATCTCGTTTGAATCAGAAAGCAGCACCGCCCTCTTAACTGCATTTTCAAGCTGCCTGACATTTCCGGGCCATGGGTATGAAATCATAAACTTGATGGCCTCTCTTGAAAAGCGCATCTCCTCCCGTTCATACTTGGCAGTGTATTTTCTTAAGAAATGGTTTGCAATCAGAGGAATGTCCTCTGGTATCTCCCTCAGGGCAGGCATGGTGACACTCACCACGTTCAGCCTGTAAAAAAGATCCTCCCTGAACTCTCCCTTTTTTATCTTCTCCTCAAGGGACTGGTTGGTGGAGGCAATAACCCTGACATCAATCTTAATATTATGGGTAGAACCAAGGGGGCGTATCTCCTTTTCCTGAAGGACCCTCAGCAGTTTTGTCTGGATAGAGACCGGTATGTCTGCAATTTCGTCAAGCAGTATGGTGGATTTGTTAGCAGCTATAAAAAGCCCCTTTTTGGCACTTGTTGCCCCTGTAAAGGCGCCCCGGCTGTAGCCGAACAGCTCACTTTCAAGGATATGTTCCGGAAGGGCAGGGCAGTTTACAGTTATCATCTCCTTGGATGACCTGCTGCTCATGGCATGAAGGGCACGGGCGGCAAGTTCCTTGCCTGTGCCGCTCTCCCCCCTGACAAGCACTGTTACATCGGTGTCTGCAATCCTTGAAAAAAGATCCAGTACCTTTCTTATCCTGTGTGATGTTCCGACTATGCCGTAGTTTATCGATTCCTCGTAAAGCTGTTCCTTTAGCCTGGCACTTTTCTTTTTTAACAGGACATGATCAAGGCATGTCTTCACCACGTGGACAAGGCGTTTATTGTCAAATGGTTTCTGGAAATAGTCATATGCCCCTTTTTTCAGGGCCTTTACGGCAGACTCAACGGTTCCATAGCCTGTGATTACAATGACCCCGATGTCCGAATCTATGAGTTTCAGACGATCAAGCAGCTCCAGCCCGTCCATGTCAGGCATCTTTATGTCTGTAACAACCACCAGTGGGGGATTTGTACGGGCAATGTCAAGGGCAGCAGCAGATGAGGTCACGCTCTGGACGTTGGCATCCAGGTTGCGCCGTATGATCTTACCGAGGAGTTCTGCCATGTCCTCGTTATCATCTACAACCAGTATCAGTGGTTTGTTTTCAGGCAATTATCAGGCTCCTGGTTACCGTGAAATGAGCTCAAAGTTGAAAGCTCAAGGCTCAAAGTAAAAGAAACCATGTCTGATTTCAGCTTCCGACTTTGAGCTTTTCGCTAACTTGCATGTCATGGAATGACAAACCCCATGCCATGAAAGTTTAGGGCTGTTTCCGTATCTGCTAATTATCAATCCAGTAATTTGGTGACTCCTTGGTAATATTTACATCATGAACATGGCTTTCCCTGAGGCCCGCAGGGGAGATACGGACAAACCTTGCATTCTGCCTCAGCTCTTCAATGGTCCTGCACCCAAGATAACCCATTCCTGACCTGAGGCCTCCAACAAGCTGGAATATGGTTGCGGCAAGTGGCCCGCGATAGGGAACCCTTCCTTCAATTCCTTCTGGCACCAGTTTTGAGATGGATGAGACCTTGTCCTGGAAATACCTGTCCTTGCTGCCTTCTTTCATTGCGCCAAGAGAGCCCATTCCTCGATAGACCTTGTACTGACGTCCCTTGTAAAGCTCAAGGTCCCCTGGGCTTTCGTCAGTGCCTGCAAAGAGGCTACCTGCCATGATGCAGTGCGCTCCTGCACCTATTGCCTTGGTGAAATCACCTGAAAATTTTATGCCTCCGTCAGCAATCAGAGGTATGCCATATCTTTCTGAAACAATTGCACAGTTATGTATGGCTGTAAGCTGGGGAACTCCTACACCTGCTACAATGCGTGTGGTACAGATGGAGCCGGGCCCAACCCCGACCTTTACGGCATCTGCTCCTGCCTTTACAAGCGCCTCAGCCCCCTCGGTTGTGGCAACATTGCCTGCAATAACCTGCAGATCAGGAAAGGCGTTCTTGATATCTGAAACAGAGTCCAGCACGTTCTGGGAGTGACCGTGGGCAGAGTCCACCACAATTACATCCACACCGGCATCCACCAGTGCCTGGGTAAGTTCAAGCCTGTTTTCACCCGCCCCTACCGCTGCACCCACCCTGAGTCTTCCCATGCTGTCCTTGCATGAGTTGGGGTATTTTTTTATCTTTTCTATGTCCTTGATTGTGATAAGGCCGCTTAGGTTTCCGTTGTCGTCAACCACAAGGAGTTTCTCAATCCTGTGTTCGTGAAGAAGCTCCTTGGACTCCTCAAGGGTGATTCCAACAGGGGCAGTGACAAGATTTTTGCTGGTCATCACCTCCCTGACCTTTCTGTCAGGGTTGGTTTCAAACCGAAGGTCACGGTTTGTAACAATGCCAACCAGCTTTTCACCCTCTACCACAGGCACTCCGGATATCCGGTACTCCCGCATTATATTCTGTACATCCCGTATGTGCTGGTCAGGAGAGACTGTGACAGGGTCGGTGATCATTCCGCTTTCTGACTTTTTGACCTTGGCAACCTCCTTTGCCTGCTGTTCGATAGGCATGTTTTTGTGAATTATGCCTATTCCACCCTCTCGGGCTATACTGATTGCCATGTCTGCCTCTGTTACAGTGTCCATGGCAGCACTGATTATAGGAATATTGAGCTTGATTTCGCGGGTCAGATAGGTGGAAATGTCCACTTGTGCCGGAAGTACACTGGAATGGGCCGGCACAAGAAGCACGTCGTCAAACGTATATGCCTCCGGGACAGGATGGTTCAGCATGGGACGTACACTCCTTTTTGATTGTGCTTGTGAGAAGTCCTAACAAAAGCCCTCCGTCACTGACAACAAGTTCCGGAAGGCCCAGTTTTTTCAAGGCCTGGTAAATGATAACAATACCTGAAAGTATAATATCAGACCTTTCAGGTTCAAGACCGCATATACTATCTTTTTGAGATTTTGTCATTTGCGGCAGCCTGATTAGCCACTGCTCAAGGCGCTCAGAAGGTATGCGCATCCCCCTTATCTTCCAGGGAGTGTAACTCTCCATGCCAAGCTCCATGGCAGCAACAGTGGTTGCTGTGCCGCCAGAACCAACAAGAATGCCCGAACCTGGCGGATAGAGTGTTTCATCCAATGCCCTGTCAAGTTCATGGCGCACACGTTCGGTCATCTTTCTTAAATTTTGAGGAGATGGAGGAGAAGGAGAATCCTTGAAGTAATCTTCGGTAAGCCTTACCGCACCTATCTCAATACTGGTCCACTGAATGATGCCACTGGAACTGCAAACCGATATCTCGGTGCTTCCGCCACCGGCATCAATTATAAAAATTGGCTTGTTATCAGTCCCCTGGTCCTTTGATATTTCTTCAAGGGTGGACAGGACACCGGTGGCAGCAAGGACAGCCTCCTGTCTTTCAGATAATATGTCAATGTCAATTCCAATTTCCAATGCCTTTTTGACAAACAGATCTGCATTTTCAGCCCGTCTGAGGGCTGCTGTTCCAACTGCTTTTATGATGGGAGGATTCTTCGGGCTGTTGACGGTATCTTTAATGATTCTTTTGAATTTTTGAAGGGCAGAGAGCCCCCTCTGAAATGCCTCAGTTCCAATTTTGCCTGTGGCCGAAAGTCCTTGGCCAAGGCGGACATTTTCAAGCCGCGACCCTCTTACTTCAATGCCCTTATTGCTGCAGACAGCCATGGCAAGCCGGAATGTCTGGGAGCCAAGGTCCAGTGCAGCTATTATTTTGTTGTTTGTTTCATTCAATCCTTAGAGCTTCCTTTCCCCAAGCAATACTGCATTGACACGGCAACACTCTGAATGTAGATTAAGACTCTAGGCATGAGAATGCAATGTGTTCATGTCAGTAGTACGATAACACCTATTTATACTAATCCATTGAATGTATAGTCACAGAATCCTGCATTCATGGATGATCGAGGAGAGTGAGAAATGTTTGGGCTGGGAATGCCGGAGTTGCTTGTTATTTTGGTTATCATCCTCGTTATCTTCGGGGCAGGAAAGCTGCCTCAGATTGGCGAGGGGCTTGGAAAAGGTATCCGCAACTTTAAAAAATCCGTAAAGGAGGATGAACAAAACGGTGAGAGCAGCCCTGATAAAGAGAAAAAACTTTCTGACTGAAATTTCGTTTGATCCCGCAAATGGACCTGCCTGCAGGGTGCATTTATCTAAAAACAGCACCTGACCCCCATGCAATCTGGCCAATAACATGCCAGCCTGTATCCTGAATCTGTAACAGTCAACACACATTAACGAATACGCCTGTTTACTACGCAGGTGGCAAGGCATGTGTTTGCCGTGAGTCCAGGAAACCGTCATCTGTCATTAAAATAATCGGTTTTTAAGTGTTCATGTCTGTTGGTCAGTTTTTATTGAGCATGGCAGTTAGCAGGAATTTTTGCACTAAAATCCTAATAATGTACGGTTAATATAATGAAAAATACAAAAAACAGCTCAGGCAGCAATCCTGTCTGGCAATTTTTTACATCTGTACGGCTGGCAATCTTTCTCCTTATTATTCTTGCCATAACCTCCATTATCGGCACCATTATACCTCAGGGAGAAAGCATGCAGTTCTATCTGGATAAATATGGTCCAGATATGTTCAAGGTGATAAAGGCCCTGAAACTTGATGATACCTATCACTCATGGTGGTATCTCACATTATTGGGGCTTTTCAGTGTCAATTTGATTGTCTGTACCCTGAACAGGCTCCCGTTTACCATCAAGCTCTTCAAAAGAGATTACATCAATGTCACAGCCGACTACCTGAGGCGCGTTACCTTTCGCAGGGAATGGCGTATTTCAGGTGATAGGCCGGAACTTAAGGAAAAGATTCTTAAAATCTTTAAGAAGATTGCCGGGTCATATCGCCACAAGAAGCTTGAAAACGGTGACGATGTCTTCATGGTGGAGAGTGGCAAATGGAGCTACTGGGGGCTTTATGGCCTTCATATAAGTATCCTGATAATCTTTGCTGGCGCGGTTTTCGGCTCTGTCACAGGCTTCAAGGGCAGGCTCATGCTCCTTGAGGGAGAGACCTCGGATCATGCTGTTGCCTCATCTGACCCGTCCAAAAAGATTCCTTTGGGCTTTTCAATCAGGTGTGACCGGTTTTTTGTAGATTTCTATGATACAGGGGCTCCCAAGGAATTCAGGTCTGACCTTACCGTCATAGAAAATGGTAAGGAGGTCATGAAGAAATCCATTTTGGTCAACGATCCCCTTACTTACAAGGGTGTAACCTTTTATCAGTCCAGTTACCAGTCAATCCCTGAGGTAAGCGTTCAGGTAACCGATCCTTCAGGTGCAAGCAGGACCTTGGTAATCCCGGCATTTCAGCGTGTAAGCTGGCCTGAGGCAGGGATTACAATGGGGCTTATGAAATTTCTTCCTAATGTTCACGGCGTGCCTGCTGTAAGCCTGTGGATTGGAGATTCCACAGGCAGGGCAGATTCAATCTGGCTCTTCAAGGGTGGGCCCAAGGAGATTATGGCTGGAGGCAAGACCTTCAAGCTGAACCTGCTTGATGCCTCGGAACGGTACATGACAGGCCTTCAGGTCAAGAAAGACCCTGGGGTATGGATAGTGTGGCTTGGTTGTACCGCCCTTATCCTTGGATTTGCCATTGTATTCTGGGTGGGGCACAGGCGCACTTGGCTCTACCTTGGACAGGATGGCAAGGATATGGTTGTGCTTTTAGGCGGACAGACCAACAAAAACAGGTTGAAGTTTGAACAGGATTTTGAGGCCGTTGCCCAGGCCATTGATGAAGTAACAGGAGAGGGAAGATGACCTTTTCAAGTTCATATTTACTGAGTATCACCACGTTCATTTATCTGGGAGCCGCTGCCCTGTACCTTATCCACTGGGTTTTCAGGGTGGAGAAGGTTGGCCTGCTGGCAACATTTGTTACCCTTGCCGGCCTGATTTGTCAGACTGCCGGAATCGGCATGCGGTGGGTGGAATCATACCAGTTGGGTTATGGTCATGCACCGCTTTCAAATCTTTATGAATCCCTGGTGTTCTTCGCCTGGGTAACCGTGCTTGTATATTTGATAATTGAATATAAGACCAAAAAACGTGTAATTGGAGCATTTGCCACACCTTTTGCAACGCTTGCAATGGCATATGCATCTTTCAGCCCAGATGTCCAAGATACCATTCAGCCCCTTATTCCTGCACTCCAGAGCAACTGGCTCATAGCCCATGTGATTACCTGTTTCCTTGGCTATGCCTCGTTTGCCGTTGCCTGTGGCATGGGGATAATGTACCTGGTGAGGGGAAGTGGAGAGGGCAAGGGACTGCTCAGCTCTCTTCCAAGTCACAAGGTTCTGGATGAGCTTATGCACCAGACCATTGTATTTGGTTTCCTCTGGCTTTCGGTTGGTATCATCACCGGGGCTGTGTGGGCAAATCAGGCATGGGGAACCTACTGGAGCTGGGACCCTAAGGAAACCTGGTCTCTAATCACATGGTTTGTATATGCTACCGCACTTCACGCCAGGTTTGTAAGGGGATGGCAGGGAAAGCGTATTGCACTGCTCTCAATAATAGGTTTTATCTCGGTTATATTTACCTACTTCGGTGTTAACTTCCTGCTTTCAGGGCTGCACAGTTACGGATCAAGTTAAGCAGGCCTGGCTGTTGCTTTTGCCGGGAGGATTAACTATCCTTGTAGCAGTCATCTCACAGCAAGAGCAGGGTGCAGGTAGCGCACCCTGCATATCTCACAGTCTGGTTGCCAGACAGGAGGAAAAACATGTTTGGACTTGGAACGCAGGAGCTTATCATAATTCTTCTCATTGCCCTGTTTGTATTCGGAGGCAAAAAACTCCCTGAAATAGGAGCCGGACTTGGAAAGGGGCTTCGGTCATTCAAAGAGGGGCTCAAGGACATGAACGAGGAGGTGAAAAATGCCTCCAGCATTGACGACAGCGCTTCTGCTGATCAGAAAAAGGCTGGCTGAAAACTCTCTTGCAGGCAATGATACTGGCAGCAGGCCTTGGCACAAGGCTGCTGCCACTAACCCAATACCTTCCCAAACCCCTTTTCCCAATCCTGAACCAGCCGCTGCTGGAACGCCTTTGCCTTAACCTAACCCGTCAGGGGTTTGAATACATCTTTATAAATACCTTTCACCTGAGCCAAGCGATAATTGACTGGTATTCAGGGTTTCACGCCAGGACCAATATCCATGCAGTTGTTGAAGTGGAACATGAACTTCTTGGTACAGGCGGTGGAATCGGAAACATGTTCCGGAGACATTGTGACAGGAGCGAACCCCTGCTGGTAATTAACGCAGATGTTGTAACAGACGTTGACCTTGCAGCTCTGTACAGGCTTCATGTAGATGGCTTAAGGGAGGAGCCCAGCTTGATTGCCTCCCTGTTGCTGCACAGGCGTGATCCCTGGAACAAGGTTGAGGTAAGGCAGGGTTCAGTGAAATCCTTTGGTGACAGTGCTCCTGATGCCTTTGCCTTTACCGGAATTTCAGTTTTATCCCCGTCTTTTTTGGATAGTATCCCCCAGGGGCCCGGTTCTGTAATTACAGCCCTTGAGTCTGCAGGCAAAAAAGGTGGCAGAATAGGGGCTGTTATGTGCCAGACTGTTTCCTCAAATGATGATGGCTCCTGGATTTGGGAGGATACAGGCACACCTGAAGGCTATCTTCGTGCCCACCAGGTACTGTTGGAACAATCGTTTCGAGAAACCAACCTGCACAATGATTGCCTTGTGGCCTCAAAGGCAGCACTTGAAAGCGGGGTGGTATGCAGGCACTGGTCATGTATTGGAAGCAGGGCAGTTGTTGGAAGGAACGTGGTTCTTGACAGGAGTGTGGTGTGGCCTGATACCCGGGTTGCTGAAGAAGGAGTTTATAAAAATGCAATTATCACACCTTATGGTGTGATGAATGCATGATTCTGGCTTGAGCAGCGATTCAGGTATAAGTTGTCGCTCAGAGTACGCCTGCCCTTAAGATGTGCTCATCATAAGCGTTTAGAAGCTCAGCCTTTTTTATAAGCCCCTTTACCTTTCTGTTGTTGTTATCATCAACCACCGGCATTGAAGAGATGTGATGCCTGGCAAAGAGGTGAAAGGCTGTTTCAAGGCTGTCACTCTCCCTTACGGTCACAGGCTCAGGTGTCATAATGTCTGATGCCTTTAGCTTTCTGATTTCACTTCCAACTTGGGTTTCAGCCTGACTGCCTTCCTGATCTCCTGTTATAAGCCCCACCATGTCCCTGAGGGTGAGCATTCCGGCAAGGTTACCCCTGTTATCCACAACTACAAAATGGGGATAGTGGCTCTTTTTCATCATTGCAGCCACCTCTGTTGCAGGGGTATCAATGTGGACTGTTTCAAAATTTGTGGTCATAAGCTGTTTTACCAGAAATTCCCTTAACCTGTTTACCCCGTGTCCCCTGGAAAGTGTAATTCCTTCCTTGAGAAGCTTGGTCTCATATATGG
>JALWJV010000413.1 GCA_026996955.1 Deltaproteobacteria bacterium | reverse complement strand
GCCTGTGGATTTATCCATCAGCGCTATACCAGCGGTCTATGAACATGCTGTCATACGAAAATGACAGCTCAAGCTTGGGAGGTGGCAATGCGCACAGGAAGATTCAACAGGAAACTCGGTGAAAAGCAGTATGAGCAGAGGGCTGAAATGCGTTATCCATTGTCTTCAATGGTGACGTGGAGATGCGGTGATGATCAGTTCACCGGGCAGACCCTTGACATTGGCCGCGGCGGCATGAAAATAAAGTGCCGGAACCGGGTGCCTGCAAAAGAGCTGGTGTACCTGACCACCCTTGGCGCAATACCAATCAATATGTCCGGGCAGGTCAAGTGGGTTTCGAGGATAGATGGCAGCTACAGGTTTGGAATCGAGTTTGTCTCTGTTACAAGGGATCAGTTGCGCTACCTTGAAGAAAATTGCCTTGATGACCTTGAGGCATCATATTGACCGGTTAAATTACAGCACAAGGTTGTTATTGCATGAATGGAACTTTTCAAAAGATTGAAGAAGTGGTTTTATGCAATTTTAATGTTACGCAAACTGACAACCTCGCAAATCAGGCAGTAGTGCTGTATTACAGGAAGGAGTTATGGAGGAGATATTTTCATGCAAGTGCTGTGGTCACTGTTGTCACGGCACAAGTACGGTTTCAATGACACCGGAAGAGCAGGATCGTATAGCAGCGTTCCTTAACCTTACAAAAGACCAACTGCTGAAAAAATTCTGTGTAGTCAAGGGCTCCAGGGTTGAGATGCAGATAGTGGATGGCCACTGCATATTTTATGGTGAGGATGGCCTTTGCAAAATCCATGATGTAAAGCCGTTCCAGTGCCGCAGGTGGCCCCTGCACCCGGGGATTCTTGGTGATGAGGCAGCCTGGCGGGCAATCAAGGCAGACTGTCCGGGGTTTGATGAGTATGCAGAGTATGAAGACGTCTGCCGGCTTGTAAAGGAGCGTGCTGAAGTTGGATGCTGAAAGCGTAATAAAACGTGCGTTTGTCTCATGCCCCTTTGATCTTCTTGTTGATCGGTATCTTGAGCGACTTCTTGAAGCTGGTATCAATCCTGAGGTGGGGTTGAATCGCGCCGTTCTTAACAGATTTGCAATACATGATTTTGTGAGGGTGGCTGCTGTATTCAGGTTAAACGGTGTGCGGTGTACGGTGCACGGCCCGTTTACTGATATTTCCCCTGGGGCTATTGACAGAGAGGTGCGCAAGGCATCAATGGGGCGGCTTCGTCTTGCTGTAGATGTTGCCTCGATCCTTGGCGCAGGCAGCGTTGTAGTACATTCTGGCTATGACTATCAGCAGTACCTTGGTGCTGAGGAAGAGTGGCTTGAAAATATTATCAATTCACTGAAAGAGCTCGCTGTCTATGCTGAAGATGCCGGCATAAGGCTGATGCTTGAAAATGTTTATGAGCCTGATCCGGAGTTTCACAGGCAGATTTTTGCAGAAGTTGATTCAGAGGCGCTGGCATTCTGCCTTGACCTCGGTCACTTGAAGGTTTTCTCGCCTGATTCCACCCTTGACCAGTGGCTTGAGGCTGTTGGACACAGGATTGGCGAGCTTCATATACATGACAACACAGGAGAAAGAGACGATCATCTGCCGGTGGGGCAGGGAGCCTGTGATTTTGACAGTCTGTTTGCATGGCTTGAAAAAAACGGCATCTGTCCAGTACTGACTCTGGAGGCCCATGATGAGGATGCGGTCTTTCCATCCATAGAGGCACTTGGACGGCTTCTTGAAAAATATGCTGTCTGTTCCTGAAACACCAGATGAAGTGCGAAAATAATTTCAAAAAAACTGGCCCATGTGCTTGACACAAGCCCTGCATGCATTTATTCTTGCACCCGTCCAAAACAATCGCGGTCCCATCGTCTAGTGGCCTAGGACGTCGGCCTCTCACGCCGAAAACAGGGGTTCGAGTCCCCTTGGGACCGCCATTTTCTCAAGGCTAATAAGTCTTCTTCACAGGCTGGCCGAATCC
>JALWJV010000412.1 GCA_026996955.1 Deltaproteobacteria bacterium | reverse complement strand
ATTTGGAAGCATGGGAGACGGGCTCCTTGCCAGGATAAACGCTGCGGCAGGTCTTCTCTCGCGGCGGGCAGATGTAAGTGACTTTGGAACACTTGAACTTGCCTACGCACCGCCATTTTCCACTGCTGTTGATGTTCTTAATGCTGCGGCAAACATTGCAGACAACCTTGTTGCCGGAAGGCTTAAGGATGTACAGCCGGAGGAGTTTGATGCATGGATGAGCGGCACAGCAGACCGTCCTGACTGGGCTGCCCTTGACCTTCGCCACCCCAAGGAGGCCGAGCCCTTTGTAAAGGCATTCGGAGACAAGTGGGTTGCCATGGTTTATGACGAGGTAAGGGCAAATTACAAGAAACTGCCAAAGGACAAGACCTGGATAATAATATGCAATGCCGGCACCAGGTCATATGAAATCCAGTTATTCCTCAAGAGCGTTGGCATTGAAGACACTCTGGTGCTGGCAGGCGGGCTTAACGTAATCCGCAGGCTTGGCGTGCAGTGGTGGCCTGAAGGGTGATATTTAATAGCCGGCTGATTAAAGACAGATCAGGGGCAGCCAGATGCTGCCCCTTCAATTTTCAGAGTGTAGAGTACAGACCAAATCACGAAACTCCATAAGCCGTTCACATGGACGTTGATTTTCCCTGATTACAGATATACAATATAGAGTCCGATAAGGCCTGCAGACCCAGTATATGCTCACAGGGTACCGCATCTGCTGCGTTGGCAGGGACTCGAAGTACAGGGAGTACGCCTTCGCCCCGCCGCCCTGCACCTGCAGCACCCTGTGAGCATATACATTGCATAAAAATATTATTTCTATTCATTGCATTTGTTAACCCATGTGTGACCCCACATTTTCCCATCCACTATTAAAGGAGCTGTTCTCAAGATGAAACAGAGATTTTCCCTCTCAATACTCGCATTTTTTCTGGCTTCAGTATTTGCCGTCCCGGCTTTTTCAGCAGCCAACACCGATAATGCCCCATGCCCTCCACTTAAAGACGTAAAACAGATTGTAAAGAAGACCTTCAGAAAATCCATAAGCGTTGAAAAGATACAACCTGCCCAGGTAGAAGGGCTTTGCCAGGTACAGATAAAGTTCCAAAACCGTAAAAGGGTGCTCTACATAGATTCCCATGGAAAGTACATCATCCCTGGTGATGTTTACCGTACTTCCGACGGCAGGAATCTCACCAGAACGGCAATGATGGAGATCAACCGTTTCACAGAGCCCCAGATGAAGACACTTGAAAAATTCGTTGCATTTACCATTGGAGATAAGGGCCCGGTTATCTACTTTGTGACTGACCCACAGTGCCCCTACTGCAAGAAGGCAGAGGCAATACTTGAGCCAATGGCAAAGGCAGGTCAGCTGCAGGTAAAGGTGCTGCTCTTCCCCCTGAAGTTCCACAAGGGTGCAAAAGAGGAGTGCATATCAATCGTGTGTGACAAAAAGGGGCTTGAAGGCCTTAAGACCCGCTACCGCTCCGAGAATCAGTGTGCTGAAGGCAAGAAGCTGATCCAGGACACAGTCAGGTTCCTCCAGTCAAAGGGAATTACAGGTACTCCCACCTACATATTCCCGGATGGCAGGTTCCAGTCAGGTGTACTTGCAAAGGACAAGCTTCTGAACAAGCTCGGGCAACATTCCGGCAAAAAGGCTGCCAAACCTGAAAATAAAGAAAACAAGTCCTAGATTGAGCGATTGTCGGATTTGCTGCATATCCGCGCAAGAGGAATTCCCATAATAGTCGGCTATATGGGGATTCCTCTGACAAAGGAGATGCAGTAAATACGGCAATCCCGAAGGGTTTCAAAACTGGAAAGCCATAATCGACATAACTCCTTTTAATTTCATTAAAAAAACATTTTTCCAGATTTTGAAACGCTCAATCTAGGCAAGGCAAAGGCCGCACATTAGACACCTTCCATGAAAATGCCAGTTTTTTCAGCGCTACCCCTGTACGCATGGGTAGCGCTGTTTTTTTTCGTGCTCGCTGAGAGCCTTCTGTTTGCAGGGGTTAAAATCGCCGGTGATTTTTTCTACCTGTTGGTGTGGTGGCCATACATCTTCTTTTCGGACGGCATCATAAAGGCGCGTACCGGCAGATCTCCCCTGCTATCAAACATCAGGGCATTCTGCTACATGCTGCCCTGGTCTGTAACAATCTGGCTTGTGTTTGAGGTATTTAACTTCAGGCTCTCAAACTGGCACTACATCCATCTTGTATCCCCAACAGCGGTTCGCTGGGCTGGCTATGCACTCTCCTTTGCCACTGTGCTCCCGGGTATCTTTGTAACATCTGAACTTTTAAGGTCATTTAACCTGTTAAACAGGAATTATTCATGGGGATTCCGCATAACCCCGAAGATGCTTGCAGCAGCCCAGGTGCTTGGCGGTCTCATGCTGGTGCTGCCTGTCCTCTATCCCCTTTACTTCTTCCCCCTTGTATGGGGCGGTTTTGTGCTGCTGCTTGACCCTGTTAACCTGCGTATGGGGGCTCCAAGCCTGCTCAAAGACCTGTCTCAGGGCAGGCCTGCCCGAATCCTTCGTCTGCTTGCAGCAGGGCTTATCTGTGGTTTTCTCTGGGAATTCTGGAACTTCTGGGCTACTGCCAAGTGGATCTATACGGTGCCGTTTGTTGGAGACATAAAACTTTTCGAAATGCCGGTACTTGGGTTTCTGGGATTCCCGCCATTTTCCCTGGAATGTTTTGTAATGTACGTGTTTATTAACGTAATGGGAGGGGCGCCAGCCGCGGGATTCCATGACATGGCGCTTCAAAACACCGGGAGAAAGCCTGCCGGTCTCACCGCGGTCCTGATCTTTAATGGCCTGTTCTGGTTACCCGTATTTTATCTTATGGACCGGTTTACCGTGCTATCCTTCAGCCAGCTCTTCTGACAATGTAACTATTCAGCGTATTAACGGTCATTAAGGTGAGTAAATGGCCTTGTTTTTCCGTTCCGGTGAATAATTTCTTGTTTTTCTAAGGCTTGCTACGCCAAAATCGCGAAACTCGCTCGTACCTCGCTCAGACAGGCGCGATTTTTGTGGCTACGCTTCGCCAAGAAAAACTACGAAATTCTTCAGAGTCACTCCAAAACAAGACCATTTACTACACTGAATAGAGACCTGACAATTATACAATTACTGACTTGACTCTCTCTTTCCTGCCCCTTGCTACCCTCCAAGAAAGGCCCAGGCATACTTACAGGCAACAAAGAATATACATGCCGCAAGTATGATCTTTATGGCCCTGGCAGGCATCCTCTTCTGAACCCGGGCACCGCAGTACATACCAAGGGTTCCGCCAATACCAAAGAGAAAGCCAAG
Source organism: Deltaproteobacteria bacterium (assembly GCA_026996955.1). Taxonomy (GTDB): domain Bacteria; phylum Desulfobacterota; class Dissulfuribacteria; order Dissulfuribacterales; family QOAL01; genus S144-17. The sequence continues at coordinate 5,571 of JALWJV010000412.1, read as the reverse complement.
CAGCCAGTCCGGGGCAACAGCCATATCAGGATAAAACGGTGCAAGCGCCTGGTAAAATGCCACACCTGCAACCGAGGTAACAAAGGTCCCCATTAGGGCGGCCCCTGCAACAGTATAGACCGGAAGCCTGAAAAAACTCACAAAAAACGGGGCTATGATGGCTCCTCCGCCTATTCCATACACCCCGCCGACAACCCCGACTATCAGGCTGAGCGCCGAAATTCCCAGGGTATTTACCGTGTAGTTCTCCCCATAAAAATCATAGGATATGCTTGTAAGAGTAAAATGCCTGACCCTGATCCTTGGAAGCTCACCCGTCTTATTGGCCCTGCCAAACTCCTTAACAAGTTTCTGAAATCGTTCCTCTGCCGAGGGCTTGCCTGTGCTCTCCTTCTTTCCCTCCATAATGTCACGCACAAGGCGAAAACCGATGTATGCCAGAACAAATGCTGCAAACAACTTGAACTTTGCCGGGTCGGGAAGATACTTCACCCTGATTACAGCACCCACAAGCACTCCAGGCAGGGTACCTGCAATCACCACCCAGGTAAGGGGCCAGACCATACGACCTTCCCTGATATATCTGTACACACCACCAGGTATTGCAACAATATTAAATAGCTGATTGGTAGCGCTCACAGATGGAGAGGTAAAGCCCAGCACACTCATCTGGAAGGGTAACAGCATGAACGCACCGGACACACCGCTCATGGAGGTAAAAAATGAGATTCCAAAGGCTACAGCCGGGGGAATCAGTGGATTTACATCAATACCGGCCACAGGAAAATACATGACACGCTCCGTTACAAGAGGAAATTATTGCTACTATCACTTTCTCTTCCACAACAACTCTAGAAAATCAGGCCCCAGGCATTTTATTTCAAAAACGCCCTTCAACCCTGTCATAAACATCTTTCCTGTGCCCGATCTTAAGGACAATCACGGCATTTTTATCTACCCTGAAAACTATCCTGTAATCACCCACTCTCAATTTTCTGTAGCCTTTAAGACTTCTCTTAAGTGGATGCCCATATTTTAAAGGCTCTTTCAGAAGCCGATCTTCAATTGCCCTTTTAATGCGGCCTTTAATATTGGATGGGACAGAAGGTAAATCTTCTCTTTTAACATCGGGATGATAAAATATCAGGTATCTCACATCTTTCCCTTAATCCCACACCTCATCATGGGATAAAGAAGATTCCAGGGAAAAACTTTCGTCGCGCTTGCCTGCCGCCTTGTCCCAATAAATATCCTCATATGTTTCCAAGGCTTCTTTGATAAGATCACGGGCAAGAAGTGAACGAGAGATCCCTTTTTGCCTTGATATCGCATCAAGGGCATCAAAAATTTCTTTTTCAAGCACTACATTCAATCTCGGATTCTTTGCAGGCATGTTTTTACCTCCATAAAAAGGGTACCACTTTTGATGCACTTAATCAATTTACAGAATGGAGCCCGTTGCTTGTAAACTAGCGGCTGACCCGTCAGCCCAATCCCCCTTCCCGCCTGGTTGGAACCAGGCATTTCTCTCACCTGCATTACATCCTTGGCAATTTTTCACTCTGTAGGTTATATTCCAGCCCGTACACTATTTTTGAAACAGCAAACAAATTCCGCCTGTGCTCAGGCATTATTTATATTGCTTTACTGCCCAACCTAACAAGGAGAAATGCCATGACAGACATGAAGAAGATGTACAAGACCATTCTGGGAGACCAGTTCCCTGAAGAGATGAAAATATCATTTGGCGGCCAGGAGCTGGTGTACCGCAAGCGTACATGGACCATTAAAAACGAGAGTACAGGAGAGATGGAAGAGCGCGGAATACGCTATGGCGAAAACCCGGACCAGCAGGCCGCACTCTATGAACTGGTAAACGGAAACCTTGTCCTTGGCGACTGTCAGTACATTACCCCTGGAAACGGGCTTGTCAGCGCAATCACTGAAGAGGACATGATCCAGGCAGGTAAACACCCTGGCAAGATCAACCTCACAGACGTTGACAACTCTCTCAATATCCTGAAATTCCTAATGGACAAGCCTTCCACTGTAATTGTGAAACACAACAACCCCTGCGGTGTTGCAATGGCGGATTCCATAGAAGAATCCTTCACCAAGGCGCTTCGTGCAGACAGGGTTGCCGCATTCGGGGGCTGCGTTGCCATGAACAGGCCTGTTGACAAGGCCACCGCAGAGGCAATCAGCAACCAGTATGTTGAGGTGGTTGTGGCACCAGAGTATGAAGACGGTACGGTTGACATCCTTGCAAAGCGCAAGAATCTCCGCATCATACGCATAAACAGAATTAATGATTTAGCCTCTTTCTGGGACAAACGGTTCATTGACTTCAAGTGCCTCATTGATGGAGGCATAATCATTCAGCAGTCTCCGGTTAACAAGATTCGTTCCAAGGATGACCTTAAACCCGCAGAGTGTGAGTACAACGGCAAGCTTTACAAGATCAAGCGCCTGCCCACAGAACAGGAGTACGAGGACATTATCTTCGGATGGGCGGTTGAGCAGGGACTTACCTCAAACTCGGTGATTTACGTCAAGAACGGTGTTACCGTAGGTATTGGAACCGGTGAGCAGGACCGTGTAGGTGTTGCAGAAATTGCTGTTTACAAGGCATATACCAAGTACGCTGACATTACCTGCTTTGACAAGTACGGCATCTCCTACAAGGAGCTTGAACTGGCTGTTGAAAAGGGCGAACGTGACGCGGCAGAAAAGGAAGAGATTGATGCAAAGGTCAAGGAGGACAGGGCAGGGCTGCCTGGCTCCACCATGGTTTCAGACGCATTCTTCCCCTTCAGGGATGGCGTTGATGTGGGGCTCAGGCAGGGTGTTGCTGCAATCGTGCATCCCGGCGGATCTCTCAGGGACTGGGAATCCATAGAGGCATGCAATGAGGCTGATCCTCCGGCCACTATGGTATTTACAGGTCAGAGGGCGTTCAAGCATTAATTTTATGAGGTAACAACCCCTTTTCACTTCCAATCAACATCAGCAGGTTCCCAAACTCCGTTTTGGGAACCTGCAAATATATCTTTTGATTTCGGCTTTGAGCTATTTTCGGATAAAATTTTATGACAAACAAACTACCTGAAGCATATCTTGAATCCTATGATTTACCAAATGGCCTGACAGTCGATGTTTACGACTACTCCCGCAAGGTTGCCGGTGACAGATGGCTGGTGGGGCTGACAATCCGGATTGATATCCAGGTGTCAGAGGCTGATTTTGATGAATTTGAAGATGGCAAGGAGCTTTATAAAAAATTCAGGGAAGAACATGGGGACCATGTCACCTTTGAGATAAAAAAAGAGCGTAACTTTATTGATCAAAGGGAAAAAGATGAGATTTTCGCACAGCTCCTGAACAGTATCAAGGAAAACGCCTTGAAATACATGGGACACGAGAAACTTGCTGCAGGATTCCGCAGAAAAAAACTGGCAGAATTCAAAGAAAGACAGAGCTGGTGGAAGGAATAAACCGAGATGGAACATAATGATAAACTTAAAATCCTGGACCAGCCTGAAATAATATCCTCGCTCTTTGACAGGGCAGGGTTTATGCAGCAGGAAGAGGCACATCAACCTATTTTGAACCATTGTACCCTGTCAAGCCTTACACTGCCGGCTTCGGACGGCACCCTGCTTAACAGCCGAATATACAGTGCGGAACAGGACAAGCCCCACATAATTTACTTTCCTGCAGAGTATGAGAGTGCTGAAACCCTTGCAATGCTTGCAGACGGCATGGCTGAGTACGGGTTTAACCTGATAAGCCTTGATTACCGCGGTGTTGGGGCAAGCCAAGGCAGTGCATCCTTCTCATCCCTTCCGGAAGACTCGGAAGCCTTTTACCTGGCTGTAAAACGCTGGATGGAAGAGGAGGGCAGGGAAGGAAAGCTTGTGGTAATGGGAAGATCCCTGGGATGTGTGCCTGCAATGATGGTTGCCGAAAAGTACCAGGATGATCTCCTCTGCCTGGTACTTGAAAGCGCCTTTGACAAGACTGCTGACTTCCTGAAAGGAAAAAAAGTGCCTGAAGAGACGATTAACAGCGTGGAGTCCCAGGCGCAAGACGCATTCTCCAACCGGGAACGCATGAAAAAGATCACCAAGCCGGTATTCTTTATACACAGCCCCCGTGACGAAATTCAGACCCTTCCACAGGTTGAATGGCTGGTGGCTGAGAGCAGGTCAAAGGCAACACAGTTCCAGATAGCACCGGCAGGCACCAGGGAGGAACTGGCACATACCACAGGTGAGCTATACTGCTCAACTTTAAGGCAGTACATAAACCTGCGCATGGGCATCAGGCCTTCAAGAAAACCCAGGCGTAAACGGCACACCTGAACCTGGCAGTTAACACGGGCAAACAAATCATCTCCACACACCCTGAATTACCTCACCGCAGTTGGGACATTTCCCGTCTGCAAGGACATTGCCCAGGATGGCATATCCATGACGTTTAATAAGCTCTGTGCCGCACGCAGGACAGTTTGTGTTCTCTCCGCCTGAACCGGGAATGTTGCCCTGGTAAACAAACCGAAGCCCCTCTTCCAGGCCAATCTCACGCGCCCTGATCAGGGTTGAAGCAGGTGTCGGGGGGCTGTCTGTAAGCTTGTAAGTTGGATAAAATGCAGATACATGCCACGGAATGGATGCAGATACGCTCTTAACAAACCGGGCGATTTCCCTGAGCTCATCTTCTGAATCATTCCAGCCCGGGATGACAAGGGTTGTAACCTCCACCCATACGCCCAGTTCATGCATAAGGCGGATATTATCAAGCACAGGCTGGAGCCTTGCCCCGCATATCTCTTTATAGAACCTGTCTGTAAATGCCTTAAGATCGATGTTGATGCCATCAAGGACTGATGCCAGCTCCCGGGCAACATCAGTGGACATATAGCCGTTACTGACAAATATGTTCTTGATGCCCTCCCTGTGGGCAAGCCTGGCTGTGTCAACTGCCATTTCATAAAAGATGGTAGGCTCAACATACGTATAGGCAATGCTCCTTGCACCTGATGCCAGGGCGTTGCTTACCACATCCGCCGGAGTTGCACTCTCACCGGCTATATCGCCATTATAAATATGGGGATACTGGGAAATCTGCCAGTTCTGGCAGTGCCTGCACCTGAAGTTACATCCTACGGTTGCTATGGAAAACGAAACAGTGCCGGGCAGAAAGTGAAAAAGCGGCTTTTTTTCAACCGGATCGGCATTTTGCGAGATGAGCCTCCCGTAAACAAGGCTGTAAAGCTCGCCGTCCTGATTTTCCCTGACACCGCATATACCCCGCTTTCCCGACGGAATAACACAGTGATGATTACAGAGGCCGCATCTTATTTTTTCATCTTTGGCCTTGCTCCAGAATAGTGCCTTCTTCATGTGGCCCTCCTCAATATTTTCTGCAAAAAACAGCTTCTAGCAGAAGGTGCGATTCACCACTTTTCTTTTGCTGGTTCGTAACTGTTCAGCGTATTAATGAACATTGAGGTTAGTGAATGGCCTTGTTTTTCCGTTCCGGTGAACAATTTCTTGTTTTTCTAAGGCT
>JALWJV010000411.1 GCA_026996955.1 Deltaproteobacteria bacterium | reverse complement strand
AAGCGGGCAAGGATGTGGGGCTGGCCAAAGTAACCGGCGCCCCATGCTGCAAGGGAGATGGCAGCAACAATGGAGAGTTTTGTGCCGTCCGGTGCAAGGAGCGGATGGAAAAAACCAGGCGGAAATGTAGTTGCACTGCTCATGCAGGCAGTGTCTGTAAAGAGAAAGACAGTAAGAGGCACTGCAACAAGGGCAAGAAACATCAGGGTTGCCTGTACTGCATCTGTCCATGAAACAGCCAGGAATCCCCCTGCAAATGTGTAGATGATTACAGCAGCAGCGCCACTTAAGACTGCAATGTCGTAGGGGATTCCAAAGACTGCATTAAAGAGCTTGCCGCCTGCAACCATGCCTGAACAGGTGTAGATGGAGAAGAAGATTATGATAAACAGCGCTGAAACAATGCGGAGCAGGGAAGGGCAGTCGGTAAATCGTTTTGCCAGATATTCAGGGATGGTGAGAGAACCGTTTTTTGAAGTGGCCTCCCTGAGCCTTGGGGCAACAATGCGCCAGTTGAGCCAGGTGCCCACAAGAAGACCTCCTGCAAGCCATAGTGATTCAAAACCTGCGGCATAGGCAAAGCCCGGAAGCCCCATCAGGAGCCAGCCACTCATATCCGATGCACCTGCGCTGAGGGCGGCAACCCATGCGCCAAGGCTCCTTCCGCCAAGTATGTAGTCTGCCAGGTTTCTTGTCCTTGCCCATGCGTAAACACCGATACCAAACATGGCGGCAAGGTATAGGGCAAATGATATGATTACAGGAATGTCAGCGTTTGATGACATGGGTTCTGTGGCACTGTTGTTATAACGCTTTTGCCGGATTTAACTGGTGGAGAGTTTTTCCTCGCATATATCAGCAAGTGCCTCAATGAAATCAGGCCTGTCATTAAGAGAGGGAGTGCGATAGAGCCGGCCGCCTTTCTCCTTCACCATGTCTGCATATAGCATGTCGATCTCATAAAGGGTCTCGATATGGTCAGAGACAAAACTTATGGGAAGCACCAGTATTGTTTTTTTCCTCTCTGTTTCAACAAGCTCGCCTAGCATGGTGTCTGTGCCTGGCTCAAGCCACTTGACCGGCCCGCTTCTGCTCTGAAAGCACAGCCTTCCCCTTATCCCGGTTATATTTTCCAGGGCGGAAATGGTTTTCTCAAGGTGTTCCACATAAGGGTCTCCCTGGTCAATAAAATTTTGAGGCAGGCTGTGGGCACTGTAAACAAGGGCAAATTTGCTATTGTCAGCCTTAAGATCATCTGGTGACACTGTGCCTGATTCCACCAGACTGTCTGTTGCCTCAACAACCGTATTGGCAAGTGCCTTTATATAACCCTCATGGTCCGGCCAGCTTTCAATACTGTCCGCCTCCATGCCAAGGGCCCTTGCGCACTCCAAAAATTCATTCACAGATGAGCCTGTGGTCGCCCTGCTGTAATGGGGATAGAGCGTGACGCCCAGTACCTTCTGGACCCCGCGTTCCTTTAAGTCATTCATAATGCGGGGGGTGCGCGGGTGCCAGTATCTCATTGCAGGAAGACAGTAGATACCTTCATAACCCCGTTTTTTAAGCAGTTGCTGAACCCCTGAAGCCTGTGCAGAAGTTATTTCAAGAAGCGGGCTTTTACCCCCTATCTTTTCATAGTTTGCCTGGCTTGAAGGCGCCCTTTTCCTTGCAATAAACCATGCTATGGGCTGCTGCAGGAATGGCGGCCCAAGTTTTATTATCTGCCTGTCAGAGAACAGGTTAAAGAGAAAGGGCCTTACTGCCTTCAGGCTGTCAGGGCCACCCATGTTCAGGAAAAGTATTGCCTGTTTGTTCATCAGTAATCCGTAAATGGTATAAATAGCTCAAAGCTCAAGGCTGGAAGTCTAAAGATACAGAAGCTGAACCGCGAAGGACGCTAAGAACGCAAAGGGTTTTGACTGTTCCCTGTCGGGATGGCCGACAGGGAAGGAATAACTTCCTTGGCGTTGTTCTTTGCGTTCTTGGCGTCCTTGAGCGA
>JALWJV010000410.1 GCA_026996955.1 Deltaproteobacteria bacterium | reverse complement strand
CTTCGTTCACCTCTCCGGTAACTTCCTTTTTGGCAGCTCCTTTCAACGCTTCTATTTCAACATTCTGCTCTGATGAGGACCCATCGCCTTTGTCCTCTGGGTTGGTGTTACTGTCGCCATCTGCAGGAGGAGTTCTTTTCCCCTTATCAGGCTCGCCATTCTGAGAATTGTTTTTCTTGGGGTCTTCCGCCATATTTTTTCTCCTATAGCTGTTCTGCCACGATGTGACATGTTGCATAATAATAGGTATATAAATGGCGGTTATAATGGTATATAAGGGCGAACAATTAAGATTTGCCGCTATATAAAGGAAGGAGCAAAGACATAAGATGGATTCTTTGACAGCCAATAGAACAGCTACGCGGCTGTTTTGTGCGCCTTCAATGTGAATATAATTTACGTGGGATAAAGGGAGCGAACGCTATTAACAAATGACCAAAACGGATGTTCGGGTTCATGAACTGGAAATATATTTCGAGAAGGCGGGAAGATTTTTAGCAAACATTATGCCAAGCCCAAAAAGGCTGTTATTTTTTTGTGCAAAATATTTGCAACTTTTTGGGGATTAAATTGACATGTTACATTGTGCGCTATGCATGCACTATCAGGCGCACAGTACAAGGATTGTCAGGGTTGAAAACATATTTACACCTCGCTGCCTCATGGATTTGTTCAGGAAGTTCCTCATCCTGAGAAAATATATCATCAGAGGCTCTTGCCAAAAAGTATTTTGGTAAATTGTCATAGCCGCATAAGAAGAGCCATACCAGAAATTGATATCTTCACCCCAAGTCAAAAAAACTCATCTCTTTTTTTGACCAGCATCAAGATATAATCCAGGCATACTGAAAAGATACCTGCAGGATCAAGTCATCCAGGACCTGAAAAAAAAGATGGTTTTCATCAGTGGCCCCTGCCAGGTGGGCAAGACCACCCTTGCCAGCTCCATCATCCTATCAATGCCCACCCAAGGCAAGGCCGGCAAACCATATCACCCCTGAACAAAATATTTAAGCCCACGGGAACGGCCGGGTTTTCTGAGCTTGTTGATAGCCTTTGCCTCTATCTGCCTGATACGCTCCCGGGTGACAGAAAAGCTCCTGCCCACTTCCTCAAGGGTGTGATCTGACTGTTCACCAATACCAAAACGCATTCGCAGGATCTTTTCCTCCCTGGGAGTCAGGGTAGAGAGTGCGATACGGGTCTGTTCAATGAGGTTTGTATTGGCTGCTGCCTCGTATGGTGTTGGGGAGAGGTGATCTTCAATGAAATCGGAAAGGCTGCTCTCCTCTTCACTGCCCACAGGAGTTTCAAGGGAAATGGGGTCACCTGCCATCTTGAGGATTTCATTTATCCTTGACACTGATATCCCGATTATTCCTGAAAGCTCCTCTGCAGACGGATCCCTACCATGCTCCTGCACAAAATCCTTTGTTGCCTTGTAAACCTTGTTTATGGTTTCAACCATGTGCACAGGGATGCGGATTGTACGGGACTGGTCTGCAATTGCCCGCGTTATTGCCTGCCTTATCCACCATGTTGCATAGGTACTGAACTTGTAGCCACGGCGGTATTCAAACTTCTCAACCGCCTTCATGAGCCCGATATTGCCCTCCTGTATCAGATCGTTAAGGGGAAGGCCCCGGGAATGGCAGTGTTTCTTGGCGATATTTACAACAAGGCGCAGATTTGCCTTTATGAGAGCATCCCGTGCCTGCTGAGCCTTTGCAGCATAATCAAAAAACTCTTTCAGGAGCTGCGGAAGCCTCCGGGCTGTGACCCCGCACCGCATCAATGCATCTTCAGGGGAAAGATTCAGCATATCCTTTGCCCTGGAAGAGCATATCCGGTTAAGGGCGGACAGGATCTTCTGACTTATTCTTCCCTTGCACACAACATCAAATATATCCTGTGCAAACTGACTGAGTTTTTCACTCGCAGAGTCTGGCAGCTCTGCCTGGCCTCCGGCACAGATATCATGGAGGAACTGCTCACGTTCCTCCTGAA
>JALWJV010000409.1 GCA_026996955.1 Deltaproteobacteria bacterium | reverse complement strand
GGTTTGATATGGACATGGTGGAAAAGGTTGAACCATCCCTTCCAGTGGACAGGCCTGTATTTCTTTTTGATTATCCTGCATCAATGGCCTCCCTTGCCCGGCTAAAACCCTCAGACCCTGAAGTTGCCGAACGTGTTGAGCTTTATGCCGGGGGGATGGAGCTTGCAAACGGCTTCTCCGAGCTGAACAATCCGGATGAACAGCGCAGGCGTTTTATCGAGGATATGGAAAAGCGAAGAGAGTCAGGGCTTAAATCCTATCCCATGCCTGAAGAATTTCTGAAAGCACTTGAAAACATGCCACCTGCAGCAGGAATGGCGCTTGGTATTGACAGGCTCCTTATGTTTCTTTTTGGCACAAGGGATATAACAGAGGTGGTGGCATTTGCAGAGTAAAGGCACTGACAGGGAACTGGCAACCAGGCTCAAGATGTTTGCAGTTACACAACCTGGCCTTGAAAATATTACATGCAGGGAACTGGAAGGCCTGGGACTGCAATGCAAGGTTATTGAAGGGGGAGTGGAGTACACCGGCACTATTAAAGACCTTTACATAACCAATCTCTACCTTCGCACAGCAAACCGCATAATTGTACGCATAGGGCAGTTTAGGGTTACAAGGCTGCCTGAAGTGATAAAGCGCTTTTCTGCCTACCCCTGGGAGCTTTACGGCATAGGTCCTGAACGTGCATCCGCACCAGCCTTTCGTGTAACATGCCACAAATCCCGGCTTTATCACTCCGGGGCTGTAGAAGAGAGGGCGCTTAAGGGAATAGAAAAGAGGGTGGGCAAGTTTAACCACGAGGATAGCAGCTCAGAAAATCCTCCTCTTGTAATAATAAGGATTGTCCGGGATCGATGTACTGTAAGCGTTGACAGCTCCGGCATGCCGCTTCACATGCGAGGTTACAGGATAAAGGGTACAAGGGCACCACTTAGAGAAAACCTTGCCGCTGCCCTGGTACTGATGTCGGCGTGGGACATGAAATCCCCGCTTTTTGACCCCCTCTGCGGCTCAGGCACCATTGCAATAGAGGCAGCTTTGATAAGCAGAAACATGGCTCCAGGGCTTTTGAGGGATTTTGCCTTTACGAAGTGGAAAAACTTTAACCAGGAACTCTGGGATGGAATCAGGGAGGAGGCTGAATCCAACGTATCTGACAAAGGTGCAGAGATTTACGGGGCCGATATTGACAGCCGGGCTATTGAGGCGGCAATTGCAAATGCAGCAAGGGCAGGTGTTGCCCATTCAATAACCTTCAAAACCGGACGGTTTAGCTTAAACTCCGCTGCTCCATGCACCAATCCCGGGTGGGTAATAACAAACCCGCCATACGGAAGGAGAATTTCAGCCAAAAGAGGAGGTAAACAGGATATTTACCGTGAACTTGCCGGTGCATTAAGAAAAAATTTCAAAAATTGGGGCATTACTTGCCTGGCACCCGCCTCAAGAGACAATCCCCTTCCCGGGCTTACAACAGATATTCTTTCAACATTTACAAACGGCGGGTTCAGGGTACGCGTCGCTGAGCACTGCCCCTCCTGAGGGTATTGCGCCTGTTGCCAGCAGCTGCATCAATATCAATTATCTTCGTGTCCCCCACATACTCCTTGGTTTCATAACTGCTTATGCCGGAAATCTTTCTGCTGATTGCAGTCATGCGTTCCACCTCTGAGCTTATTGTCTCAAGCGACTTGTACAGGGGATCATGCTTATCCACCTTCTGCATTGCCATGTAGAGCATTCCGGAAACCGCCTGTATAGGCTGATTCAGCTCATGGGCTGCTGCTCCTGCCATCTGAAGCACGCCAGCCAGCCGTTCCTTTTCCATGCGCTCGATCTGAAGTTTCTGCTCCTTTGACACGTCTGTCATTATTGCAACTGCCTGAGGCTCCTCATCCGGTTGCCTGATAACAGCTATATGCCAGCCAATGTACTGGGTTCCACCGTTGTAATGCACCATTTTTACAGGAAAATAATGGCTTGCACGTCCACCCCTGAGTTCCTCAAGCTCAAGCATAACCACATTAAGATCTCTTGGGTCAACAAAGTCAGTTACCGGTCTGCCTACAAACTCTGCCCGTGGCATACCTGTAATGTTCAGTGCAGCACGATTGCAGTCTATAACTCTAAAATCAGCCAGGCTGAATCTTAATATCCCTATAGTAGGCAGGCCCTCAGTCAGAAATCTGTATCTTTCATGACTCTTTTTCCTTATTGAGGCAGCACGGGCGAGCAAGATACGTGAGCGTATGACGTACCACATGAGAAGTGCGCAGAGTGTGAAAACCGCTATTATCAGGGCAGCACTTGCCCTAATAATCCTCTGGATATGTTCCACACCGTGCCAGGATATTAAAATACCATCAGGGCCAACTCCAGGACCTGTACTTACCACATGGCCAAATAGATCCTGAAAGTTATAGGAATCCCAAACAAGCCATACCGTAATACTGAGCACCACAACAAACATCATCCCGCACAATATGGCCTGTATATTTCTCTTTGGGAAATGCACCATAGATCAAAAGATTATGAAAATCAGCAATGAGTTTAAAGTCAGCAGCTCAAAAACAGCTAAAAATTTTAATTGATATCCATAGACATTATAGATATCGACATAATGGATATAATCTTGAATGAACTGGAAATTTAGAGATGAGCTAATAAGAAGTGGTACTTATAGCACTTTTTGCATGGTCTTCTAGGTCCCAAGCTCTGTAAGTACTTGTTGATTTGGATAATTCCTAATTAATTTATTTGTTTTGGAAAAAATTTTTATTATAATGTTTCCGTTGTATGGTTTCATCTAAATAAAAATTTCGTTATTTTCTCACATTATATTTTTCATAAAAATCGCTCATGAATCAGCATAATATTTTATTATGCAGAAATATATGGTGGGGAATAACATAAAAAACTGCATAAAAGAGGGACCTAATGCAAGGATACACAGGTAAACTGCTTCACAAGCCCGGGCTGAACGGTGAAATATTAGAACATCTTGAAAAATTTATTACTACCTGTATCGCAATGGAAAAATCACTTCTTCCACCCATACCATATCTTGCAGCATGGCAAGGTGACAGAAAGAGAATATGGTACGAGTACGCCAGCCCAAGGTTACGAAGACTACTTGAGTGTCCGGAAGGCGATCCTGCAGAGTGCATCAGACAAAAGGTACTTGACCGCAGGGAGTATCACTATACCGATTCCATCCATGCAACAGTTGAAGAACAGATAATCAGTGGCTCCAAGCTGCAATCAAAAAGGCTGGATCTCAGGCAAAAGGTCATTGAACAGGGCAGGGTAGAGGCAATTTACAAACTCTCTGTTGGCACAGGTACTGTATGGCTTAAGGACCAGGCTATTATTATGAAGTTTCCTGGAGATGACATCTACCTATCACCAGGTTGTCTTACCGATGTAACCAAGGAGATGGAACAGAAGGAGCTGCTTGAACGGCTCGGATACTATGACGAGCTGACGGGCCTTCCAAGACGCTCTATCATGGACAGGATAATGGAAATAAATGTTGGACAGTACTGCAGGGGCCATATAGACGACTTCTGCTTCATACTAATTGATGTAGACCACTTCAAAAAAATTAACGATACCTGGGGCCACAAGGCTGGGGATTATGTGCTCTCAACCATGGCTGGGATCATGTATTCGGCTAAACGCAAAGAGGATGAACTTGGCAGATTTGGAGGTGAGGAGTTTTTTGGAATCTGCCAGGGAGATATTCAAACAGGACTTGCATTTACCGAACGACTCAGACATGTGGTAAACTCACACAGTTTTAAATGGAAAGGACATGATCTTGAGGTACGTTTTTCTGCAGGGGTAGCATCTGCAACAGAGCTTAAAAATTTAACAGAAGAGGCACTTGTGGAACTTGCAGACAAACGGCTCTATCTTGCCAAATCAAGGGGCAGAAACTGCACAGTAATAGAGGGATAGGGTGGCTTCTGCTACTCTTCTGTTAGAACCCGCACAGTAACAGGCATTCCCAGTCTTAATTTCCCATTACTGTTTTTTACAAAGCACCTTGCCCTGTAAACAAGCCTGGTACGAAGTTCGGTTGTCTGGACTGATTTTGGAGTAAATTCCGCCACTGGTGAAATGAAGCCTACCCATCCCTGGTACTTGATTTCAGGAAAACTGTCTGAAGTTACCTCAACCTTCATGCCCTTTTTAACCCTCCCTAAGGAAGGCTCAGGAATATAAGCCCTTACCCAGATCGGGTCTGTAAGTGCCAGGCTGAAAACCGGTGTATTTGGAAATGCCATAGAGCCTGGCTCCAGAATCCGATTTTGAATAATACCTTCTGCAGGTGAATAAAGTTTTGTATCTGCAAGTTCTTCCTCTGCAAGAGCCAGGGCTGAGACAAGGGACTTAAGCTGTGCCTCTGCCCTCTGGATATCCTCCGTTCTGGGGCCTTCAAGCACAAGGGAAAGATGTTCACGGGCGCTTCTCAACGCTGCTTTTGCTGCCCTAAGCTCTGCCTCTGCGTTGTCTCGCTTCTGTTTTGAAACAAAATCGGTTTTTGAAAGCTCCTCAATCCGCCGGGCTGTAATTTTGGCTAACTCAAGCCTTGCCTCTGCTGCCTCTACCCTTGCCCTGGCATCTGCCTTCTCTTGGGGCCGGCTTCCGTTTTTTAATCTGGCAAGAAGATCACGCTGTGCCGCCAGGTCACTTTTAAGTTTTGCCACTGCATGCCTGTATCTGGAATCCTCAAGCTCTGCCAAAAGCTGGCCCTTTTTTACCTTGTCACCCTCATCTACAAGGAGCTTTGCGATACGTCCAGTAGCATAAAAGGCAAGATTAACCTCTCTTACATCCACATTACCGTAAATAAAAAGGTCATTTCCTTTATTCTGGGTGCCGTTGGTAAATACGTTGAACCCCAAAACACCGCCGGTCACTGCTGCAATAACAAGGAAAATTAGGATTATTTTTCTCTTTGACATTCTAAGCCCCCTTCCCGTATAAGGAAAAGTCGTGGGCTACTACCATGTCTCCCACATCCAGTGAATCAACTCCCTCTGCAATTTCTATAGCACAGTCGGAGATTGCTATTTTCATGAGTCTGCTACCTGGATCCACGGATTTTACATGAAGTGTTGCTTCGTTCCATAAGGTTTTTCCAAAGGAAAACTGTGTCCAGTTTCTGGGGCCTGAAACAGGTGAGTCAAGCACGGCTGTCCTTTTTGGAAAAAATGGCTGGGAAAATCCGGCAATCCTTAAAATACCTGGTAATGCCAGTAGCATAAACGAAAGATAGTTAGAGGGAGGTCCTCCAGGCAGGTTAAAGATTACTGTATCACCGCACATGCCTAAACACACCCCCTTACCGGGTCCCATCTTGACCCGCCTGAACAGATACCTTGTCCCAACGCTCTCCATTACCGGGACAACTATGTCTCTGTCTCCTGAAAGCAGGCCTCCGCTTGTAATAATCGCATCAAATTCCGAAACAAGGCGCTCTGTCTCCCTGGCCATGTCACTGAAATTGTCTCGAGCTATAAATATTTCGCTATCAATCCCCCTTGATCTAAGCCATGACATTGTAACATACTGGTTACTCTGGAAGATCTGGCCGTGTGTCAAGGTGCTTCCCTGTTTTACTATCTCACTTCCAGTTGCAAGCAGTGCAACCCTTGGTATTCTGAACACATCAGCACCCACAAGGCCGGACGCAGCAAGGAGAGCAACTGCTTCAGGCGTGATAACCTCACCTTTTCGAACAAGAAGCTGGCCTTTATCAAGCTCCCCGCCACGAGGCAGAATGTTCTTCCCCGGGGCTGCATCAGCATACACCCTGACTGCGGATCCATCCTCATTCTCTTTTGCAAATTCAGATGCCAGTACCGCATTAGCACCCTCAGGTATTACGGCACCTGTCATTATCCTCAAAGCCTTACCGGATTTTATCACAGGCGATCGCCTATCTCCTGCCAGCACCGTTCCAGTTATTTTAAGGGTTACAGGATTATTTTCCGATGCTTTGTCTATGTCACCGGAGACAACTGCGTATCCGTCCTTCAGGGATGTTGCAGAGCCAGGTGAATAAATTGTAGCAGGAATGTCATGCGCAGCAGTTCTACCAGACAGCCTTGAAAGCTCCACAAATTCCGTGCCCTTAAAGGGTAATTCCTTTATTATTTCTCTTGCCCTTTGAAAGGATATCTGACATTCTTGTCCTGAAATGTTCATATTAAGGGGTTATTTACAGTAATGACTCTTTCAAGCCGTTATATTGTGTGTAAAGAGCAAGACCGAAAGCTCGAGGCTCTAAGATCGCAGTACCATTTTATCATCATAATAACAACAGAGGTAGCACTGAATGACACTTGCTTCCAACAAGGACTGGCTTGTTGATCATAGAGATATCTATATAAAAAACATAGTAAAGGATTTTTTTAAGTCCTTTGACTTCTTTCAGGAACTTGATTCCAATTTTTCCAAAAATGGCCTCTCATACGAAGGTATGGACAAATGGGTAGGAACCCAGGAGGCCAAGGGCATGCTGTGGCAGCTTAAGGACATGAGTCATTTGATGTGGAAGGATGCTGAACCTCAAAAAAATCCTGATCCTTTTTTGTTTGACTGGATGATTGGCACTCTCTTCCACGAGGCGATGAAACTCAAGGAAAACCTCTATGTGCTCATGCACTACCGTCCTGTATACCAGACACTGCAGCTGCCGCAAAATAAAAACCGCTCTGAAGATACCTGCCCAATGTTCTTTCAGGAGATAAACGATGAAGTTTACAATAGCATCAAACGCATACGCTGCCTATATGAAAAGGCACTGAACAAGCTGTACGCAATCACCGCTAATGAAAAGGACAACGCGCTGCTCATCCGCTTTATCCTTGATCAAAAGGATGAAAATCCCAATGGTTGGGAAAGAAAAAATGGTATCGGCTCTATTCTAAGGAACATTTTCCCAAACAACATGGATGAGGCGTACTGCATAGCAGGTGAAAGTTATCTTGAGGGCAGTTGGTACACAGAGGCAAAGAATGCCTTTGAACAAGCACTGAACATAAACCCCAACTGCCGGGAGGCCAAATCAGCGCTTCGCATCCTAGAAAAACGATTAAACGAAATTGCCTTGCTTCTAGAGAAAGAGTATACGCTGCAGCTTAAAAACGGCCACAAGCGTGACATTAAGTAATAACTCTAATCTTGCATTAAATTACTTAATTAACAGAGATTGACAATCAACAAAAATTGATTATTATACGCGCATCCGATGCGGGGTGGAGCAGTCTGGTAGCTCGTCGGGCTCATAACCCGAAGGTCGGTGGTTCAAATCCGCCCCCCGCTACCAAGAAAATTCAAGGGTCATGGCTATTAGCTATGACCCTTTTTTTGATATAGTCTTTCTCAAACAACTAACACAATAACCGAATAAAAAAAATCCAGGTTAGTTTTGATACCACCTTCTTTATGCGGTTTACTCAATATACTGCTTTATAGCGCTCAACAGCCGACTATATACTTCATCCGGTTTCCCTTCTCCGTCTATTTCTGCAATTTTTTTCTGTTTCTTATAATAATCTGCCACCGGGGCTGTTTCTTTATGAAAAAGCTCAAGCCTTTTCTTAATTACTTCAATTCGGTCATCGTCTCTCTGGATAGTATTAACACCCTCTGGGGGAGGATTGAACTCAATATGATAAATTTTGCCGGTTACAGGGTCCATCCGGCGTCCTGAAATTCTTCGTATCACCTCTTTATCCGAAACCTTGAAATATACCGCTATATCAACTTGCCTTTTATAACCAAGTAAAACTTCATCCAACAATACCGCCTGAGTAACCGTTCTCGGAAATCCGTCCAGGAGTATATTTTTATCCCTGTTTGAATAAAAGACACCTTTCACAACTTCAACGGCTATCTCGTCTGAAACAAGTTCCCCTCTCGATATAATATCCGCTATTTTTACTCCCAATTCTGTTTTCGCTTTTACCTCACGCCGCAAATACTCACCCACAGAGACAGGCAGTATCTTATATTCTTTACTCAATCTGGCTGCATGAGTACCTTTTCCACATCCTGGAGGACCTATAAAAACCACAGTACTTGCCATAAAACCTTCCTCTCATTTTTACATTTAAGCGTGCTAAATACAAAAACATACTATAACCAAGCCCGTCAACAAACATAATTTCTACTTCAATCTCTAATCACCACCACCTAACACTATCTTTTTTATTTCATCAAAGTGTTCCACGTGAAACATCGCATCAAGATTGTTATTTTTATAGGCAATCAAAGGCATACCAGCGGCTTCCGCAACATACTGATCAACTACTGTATCTCCAATATACACTGCTCTTTCGGCTGGAATATTGAAGTGCTGCAAAATATTGTAAATACACTCTGGGTCAGGTTTGGCCTTTTTTACATCCAAGGCACACACTATTTTATCGAATAAAATATCAAGGCTGTACATCTTGACCAGCAAAGGCATCGTGGTAGTGCGATTAGTGGCAATGGCTGTGGGAATATATTTTTTTATAAATGATACAGTTTCCCTCATACCGGGCTCTTCAGCCATGTATTTCAAAAAATCATCATAAGATATATTTTTAACTTCCTGCTTGGCTCTTTGTAAGACCGATTGCGGCAATCCGTTCAAAAGATAGGCAATGGACTCATCAGCGGTATGACTGTGGCAATATTCCAGTTGCAGCTCTGACATAGCTGGAAGAGAAAGCCTTTTTAACAATTCGTTATAATACTGACGGTTTGCCTCCTTAGAATCAAACAAAACTCCATCACAATCAAAAATAACCAGATCAAACTTTTTTTTATTCATTTAAGACTCACAAATAGAATTAACCCTGTTTACGAAATTAAAGCCGGAAAGTTTTATGTCAGAAGAATTTATATTTTTGGACTGAACAAAAACCTTATGACTCTCTCCCATAC
>JALWJV010000408.1 GCA_026996955.1 Deltaproteobacteria bacterium | reverse complement strand
CGGATGAAGCGGATTCCCAGGGGCTTCTTGCAATAGGGGGAGACCTTTCCCCGGAAAGGCTTCTTCTTGCATATATTTCAGGGATATTCCCCTGGTACAGCCCGGGGGATCCAATCCTCTGGTGGTCTCCTGATCCCCGCATGGTCCTCTTTCCTGAGGAACTTCACATTCCAAAACGTCTTTCAAGAATACTCAGGCAGGGCAGGTTCAAAGTCTCAATGGACAGAGACTTTGAAGCTGTAATAAGGGCGTGTGCCGTTGAAGGCGGGAGAAGTGAGAGCGGCACATGGATAACCCAGGAGATGGTGGCTGCATACATGGAGCTTCACCGCCTGGGTTTTGCGCACTCGGTTGAGGCCTGGCAGGACGGAAGGCTTGCAGGCGGGCTTTACGGAGTCTGTCTTGGTAGGGTCTTTTTTGGTGAATCCATGTTTTTCAGAGAGCCTGATGCCTCAAAGGTTGCCTTTGTCACCCTGGTCAAATGGCTTGAGAAAAATGGCGTTGAGCTAATCGACTGCCAGGTGCGCACAGGCCATCTTGAGCGTTTCGGCGCCCGTGATATTCCAAGGAATGAGTTCCTTGCCATGCTTGAGCGGCTCTGCTCTCAGAAGGGGCCTATCTCCGGGCACTGGGATACCCTAGATTGAGCGTTTCAAAATCTGGAAAAATATTTTTTCAACGAAATTAAAAGGAGTTATGGCAATTATAGCTTTCCAGTTTTGAACCCCTTCGGGATTGCCGTATTTACTGCATCTCCTTTGTCAGAGGAATCCCATATAGCCGACTATTATAGGAATTCCTCTTTCGCAGATCTGCAGCAAATCCGACAATCGCTCAATCTAGGGATACGTTAATCACATAAATGAAGCCTCATTCATTTTTTGCTTGACAGTAGATTTTCAGTGTGATAATCCTTAACACGTAAGTTGAATTAGAGGGGGAAGAGGCTTTCATATTTGCCTCCGACAATTCCTTTAATATGCTGAACCGGGCAGGCCAGCCACACGGATAAATAACTGGCACAGTCAAGTTCAGCAGGCATAGTCATTGGGCAGTAGTGAGCAATTCACTACGCCTGCCATTCGGATGCTGTTTAACAGCATCAGGGAGCCGAATGGAATCACGATCATGCCGTTTCAGCCTGACATATAATGGGAGGCATGGCAGCAGTGCTGCCTCATGCCTGAATTGATATTCATTTTATAAGGCTGGCTTTTTTAGCCTGAGAGGAGGCACGGTCATGATGAGCGGTTTTGAAACCATCGTCATGTATCTTGGCATGTCATTCATTGTAGTAGTGATCATGCTGGTAGTTTCTGCACTGCTCGGCCCTTATCGTCCAAAGCCGAGAAAAGCCACCACGTTTGAATGTGGTGTCCCTCTTTTAGACCCTGGCCACAAGCGATACGCAATCAAGTACTTTCTGGTGGCCGTTCTATTTCTGGTGTTCGATCTCGAAACAGTTCTGATTTATCCCCTCGCAGTAAAATATCGTGACCTGGCACAGCTTGGCTGGGGAATCTTCATCGAAGTGTTCATCTTTGTGGCGGTTTTGCTGGCAGGTCTTATCTATGCCATTAAGAAACGTGCAATAGACTGGGAATAGTGGAGACTGGATTATGGCATTTCAGGCATATCAGGGTGAGGGTTGGCTACTTACCAAGGCAGAACAACTGATCAACTGGGGCAGAAGCAGGTCGCCCTGGCCGTTTCCGTACGGTACTGCATGTTGCGGCATTGAGCTGATGGCAGCATTGGCATCAAGTTATGACATGGCAAGGTTTGGTGCGGAGCGTGTAGGTTTCTCCCCGCGTCAGTGCGATGTACTCATCGAGGCGGGAACAATTACCAAGAAGATGGTTCCTATTCTGAAGACCATTTATGATCAGATGGCAGAACCAAAGTGGGTAATTGCAGTAGGTGCATGCGCATGTACAGGCGGGGTGTTCAGGACCTATTCAACCCAGCAGGGCATAGGCAGCATAATTCCTGTTGATGTGTATATCCCTGGTTGTCCGCCA
>JALWJV010000407.1 GCA_026996955.1 Deltaproteobacteria bacterium | reverse complement strand
ACAAGAAATTATTCACCTGAACGGAAAAACAAGACCATTTCCCAATCTTCATTAAATAAATACGCTGAACAGGTACTTACACGCTCAAATAATCGAGAATACTGCATCCGACAGCATGGTTCAACTTGACGCCAAACTTTCTGACAGCGTCACTTCTGCGGGACATTGACCTTCATTAAGGGCCTGGCATATATGAAGTGCATATCCTGCCCCTGCCTCTGCCAGTACATTATACACGGAATCTGCCCCTGCCTCTCTCAGGGCCTGGGCTTCATCATCAAACTCAGCTATAGCAGTAATCTTGCCGCTATATGAAAGGGTCTTTAACTGTTTTATGGCAAAAAGGCTGGTGGAGAGGACGGGTATGGCAAGCATCACCAGCTTTACATTTCCAAGCCGCACCCTTCGCCAGAATTCCTGGTCGGATACATCTGCATGGATCACCCTTCTGCCGCTTTTTACCAGTCTTTCAACCAGATTACCATCCTGATCAATGCCCACAACCCTGTCATCACCATATTTTTCCCGCATGGTGTCATAGGCCACCATTCCAATGCGTCCAAGACCAAGAACCAAAAAACACGCCTCGTCAAGATGAATGCCTGCTCGTTCCCTGGATCTTACGTTTTCAAATCGCCTAAGCCTTGATGCCCATGAGTCGTACAGGCTGCCAGCATACAGGTTCAGGGGCGAAACTATAATAAATGATATAGTAAGTGCCAGAGCAATTATAAGAAGCCAGTCATTGCCAAGCCATCCCTTGCTTCCGGCTATGGATGCAACAATTAACCCAAACTCTGAATAGTTGGAAAGGCTCAGTGTAGCCAGGAAGGATGTCCTTGCCCTGACCCTGAACCTGGTGAATATAAAGAAAAACAGGCAGGATTTTACAACAAGCACCACCACCAGAGCCAGTGCAAGAAAAAGATGAGTCCAGTGGGGCAGGGCCACCAGACCAATCTGGAAGAAAAACCCTACCAGGAACATATCCTTGAAGCTGTAAAGAGACTTGGCCAGCTCAGATGCACGGGGATGCGACCCTACAAGGATACCCATGGTCAGAGCCCCCAGGTCAGCCTTCATGCCCACAAGGTGAAAACTGGTGGCGCCAACCACAATGGCAGTAAAAAAACCGGCAAGGGTCAGCATCTCGCCGTGCCCTGCTCGG
The DNA here is from genome assembly GCA_026996955.1 of Deltaproteobacteria bacterium. Lineage (GTDB taxonomy): Bacteria > Desulfobacterota > Dissulfuribacteria > Dissulfuribacterales > QOAL01 > S144-17. The sequence goes on along the minus strand of JALWJV010000407.1, from coordinate 871 downwards.
TCAATGAAGAACATGAGCACCGGACGCATAACCAACAGGAATACAGGCAGGCCAAGTGCCCACAATGAAGGAAACTGCCCCTTGGAGAGTGTGATAAACACCACGGCCAAAATGTCCTGCATAATCAACACGCCTATGGCAAGATTGGCATGGGCAGAACTGAGCTCACCCTTATCCTCCAGGATTTTTATGGCAAAAATTGTGCTTGAAAAACTCAAGGCAAAACCGGCAAGTGCAGCCTGCGCCATGTCAAGGCCTGCAAACATGGAACAACCCAGGGTGCCTGCAACCATGATAATCAGGCCAAAGAACAGGACTGACAACAGACAGTGGATGGTTGTGCCTGCCCATATCTCGGGCTTTGCAAGCCCCCTGATATCCAGTTTAAGCCCCACGGTAAAGAGCAGCAGCATAACACCCATGTCCGCAATGGAATCAAGAGCAAGACTCCCTTCGGTAAGGCCCATGAAATTCAGGCTGAAGCCTGCAAGCAGGAACCCTATCATTGGAGGCAGACCAACCTGCCGCACAACAAAACCGAACAGGAAGGCCGCACCTACCCAGATAACATTTATAAAAACAGGGGTGTATAGAAATTCCATTTAGAAACCGTATTTGTGCTAAGCGTAACTGTTCAACGTTGTAACGATAATGTTATGTAATGAAGTGTGGTAAATGGTCTTGTTTTTCCGTTCCGGGAATAAAAAAAATAGCACGTCCTCAAACCAGCCTGTCCACCACCTCTTTTGCCTCTTTCTGTATGCGCTCAAGATGTGCCTGATCAATGAAACTTTCAGCATATATCTTGTAGATATTTTCAGTGCCGGAGGGACGGAGGGCAAACCAGCCGTTTTCCGCAACCACCTTGAGC
>JALWJV010000406.1 GCA_026996955.1 Deltaproteobacteria bacterium | reverse complement strand
TCATTTACACTAATATCATTGCATTTATCATGCGTTTCAAATCATAAAATCCTCCGGTTCACCGCATTAACTACATCTCCCTTGTCATTGTAGTCCTCATATATCCGCTTATAACAGGAATTCGTTTCTTTCAGCATGCATTAAACCTGACAATCACTATGGCCATGTTACTTTAATATAATCCCTTGTTTTTTCGATAAGCAGCAAAAAGTGTATCATATTTGCGGTTCAACTTCCGAGTAAAATGTGTCAGACTCAAAACTGAACCATAAAGGGAAGAACAATGCAGAAGATAGGTGAGAGCATATCAAAGACAGCCCGGCTCATGAAATCTAGGGTCACTAAGTACGCTATCGTGGCTGTACTCATTGCAGTTGTTGCAGTTATCGTTGCAACCTTAGGAAACGCATTTCTCATATATCACTCCATCTCACTTGAAACGATAATACGTGCCCAAAAGGAAAACCCCACCCTGTGGGTGATTGATGCCATGCCCTTCCTGTTCGCCTTGTGGGGGCAGTATGCAAGCACCATGATTGCCTATGAGACAGGTGTCATGGTAGTTGATCAGACCCATGACCTTCGTGAACAGGCCACATCCCTTGAGCACCAGGCACAGTATGAGGCCACCCACGATCCCCTTACCAACCTTCCAAACAGGATACTCTTGAGAGACCGTCTGGACCAGTCAGTGCATGCAGGCATCAGGGACAATAAATGTTTCGCCCTGTTTATTCTTGATATTGACCACTTTAAGGAGATTAACGATACCCTGGGGCACTATTCAGGAGATAGGCTTCTTAGGCGTATAGCGCTCAGGCTCAAGGGCACAGTCAGAGACTCGGATACTGTAGCAAGGCTTGGTGGAGATGAATATGCCCTGCTTTTAAGAAATATCAAGGGCAATGATGATGTAAAGGTTATTGTCAGCAAGGTATTAAAGGCATTCCAGGAGTATTTTCTCCTGGACGGCATGAAGCTGGTTGTACAGGTCAGCATGGGCATAGCCATTTTTCCTGACCACGGCAAGGATGCAGACACCCTGCTTCAGCGAGCAGATGTGGCAATGTATGTTGCCAAGCATGAAAAGAGCAAGTACGCCATCTATTCCCCCAAATTTGATCGCCAGAATCCCAAACGTCTTACCCTTATGGGCGAGCTTAAACAGGCAATTGATAATCAGGATATTGCCATTTACTTCCAGCCAAAGATAGATGTAAGCAATGGGCGCATGAAGATTCACGGTGTGGAGGCCCTGGCAAGATGGCCACACCCGGAACACGGCATAGTCCCCCCTGACGAGTTCATTCCACTTGCAGAACGCACCAGGCTGATTGATGACCTCACCTATCTGGTGCTTAAAAAAGGCATTCAGACCCTTGTAAATTGGCATGACAGGGGCCTTAAAATTGACATTGCAGTAAACATCTCACCTTCAACCCTGCTAAACTACGACCTGCCTGATGTGCTTACAGGTTTTCTTGCCAACTATGATATTGAATCCTCATTTATCACCCTTGAAATAACCGAGGGTACCTTTCTTAAAAATCCTCCCAGGGCACTTGAGATACTGAACAAACTCCACGAAATGGGGATAACCCTGTCCATTGACGACTTTGGCACCGGTTATTCGTCCCTCTCATACCTCAGGAAGATGCCTGTGTCGGAAATTAAAATCGACAAGGGATTTGTTATGGACATGCTGGTCAATGAAAGTGATGCCGTGATTGTAAAGACCACCATTGAACTGGCACACAACCTGGGGATGAAGGTAACTGCAGAGGGGGTAGAGACTAAAGAAATTGCCCTTAAACTGCAGGAACTCGGGTGTGACAGGCTGCAGGGTTATTACTTCAGTAAACCCTGCAGTGAGAAGGAATTTCTTTCTTGGGTAGAGTCCAGAATAAAGAAACGCCTGTAACTGTTCAGCGTACTTATGTTAATAAAGGTTGGTAAATGGTCTTGTTTTTCCGTTCCAGTGAACAATTTCTTGTTTTTTCTAAGGCTTGCTTCGCCAAAATCGCGAAACTCGCTGGTAC
>JALWJV010000405.1 GCA_026996955.1 Deltaproteobacteria bacterium | reverse complement strand
GCTGCTTAACTCATACGTATCCTGGCCCTTTCATCCATTCAGGGAAACTGCAATAAGTGTTGTCATGGACTGGATTATCAAACACCAGGATTCAGATGGTGTATGGGGCGGCATACAGCCTCCCCTTATCTATTCCCTTATGGCACTGCACACCGAGGGGTATCTGCACGATCATCCTGTAATGAAAAAGGGCCTTGATGCCTTTAAGGGACACTGGTCATTTGAAAAAAACGGCGGACGTTATATATGTGCAAGTGAATCAATAGTGTGGGATACATTTCTCACCATGCTTGCGCAGCTTGACTGCGGTCTGGATGTCAAAAGCTCTGAATCCCTTGTGAATGCCCTGGAATGGGTACTGGGGAAGTTTATAACATCCAAGGGAGACTGGCAGGTAAAGGTCAAGGGTGTGGAACCGGGGGCGTGGGCGTTTGAACGTGCAAATACCTGGTATCCTGATGTTGATGACACTGCAGTGGCACTTATCGTGCTTTCCAGGATCAGACAAAAAAGAGAACTGCTCCCGGGAGCCATGTTTGGTGAAATCGCCTGGCAGATGTCCAGGGCACTGGACTGGATAGATGCAATGCAGTGTTCAAATGGCGGGTGGGCTGCATTCGACAGGGACAACTACGGCAAACTGCTTACCAAAATACCGTTTTCAGATTTTGGCGAGGCCCTTGATCCTCCAAGCGTTGATGTAACAGGGCATGTGCTCGAGGCAATGGGGCTTATGGGAAGGACAATTGACCATCCGGTTGTAATGCGTGCCCTTAAATACATAGCCAGGGAGCAGGAAAAAGACGGAAGCTGGTTTGGCCGCTGGGGAGTAAACTACATATACGGGACAGGTGCCGTGCTGCCCGGGCTTGCTGCTGTTGGTGCAGACATGCGCTCAACCGGTGTAAGCCGTGCTGCTGACTGGCTCATCTCCCACCAGAACAAAGACGGGGGCTGGGGTGAAAGCTGCGCCTCGTATATGGATGAAAATTTCCGTGGCAGAGGGGAAAGCACGGCATCCCAGACAGCCTGGGCACTTATGGCGCTTGTTTCAACCGGGAATCACCAATATGACAATGCTATCCAACAAGGCGTAAGATGGCTTTTGGAGACCCAGCAAAAAGACGGCACATGGGATGAACCTTGGTACACAGGGACCGGTTTCCCAGGCTACGGCGTTGGGGAGCGGACTGATCTTAAACGCGCACGCAAGGAACTTGCACAGGGAAAAGAGCTTTCCAGGGGTTTTATGATTAACTACAACCTTTACCGGCATTACTTTCCGCTTATGGCTCTTGGAAGGGCAAGAAAACACCTGGGCATGAATTGATAGGTTTAAGTTAACTTTACGGTTAATATCACAACAGCAACCAAAAGAGAGGTAACAACAAAATGTTTGACCCATTAGCATCTTCCATTAAACGACTCTTTGGCTCGGCTCTATGCCAGTTGATGGCGGTGATGATATGCCTGTCCCTCATGGCGCCTCTTCCTTCAAAGGCAGAAACCGGAATAAAAAAATATTCTCCACAGCAGGAACTGGTTGATAATGCTGTCATCACATTCAAGACATTGATGGCTGACCCCAACATGTCCTGGCTCAGGACCCACATCCAGAGTGCCAAGGGGATTCTTATCTGTCCCAAATTCATGAAGGGAGCATTTATATTTGGTGCAGAAGGCGGAACCGGCGTACTCCTTGGCCGAAGCGCCAGGACAGGCGAGTGGAGTTACCCTGCATTTTACGGGCTTGGATCAGTATCATTCGGACTTCAGGCCGGTGCCGAGGTATCTGAGGTAATACTGCTGGTAATGACTGAAAACGGCATGGATGCCCTGTTGTCTACATCCTTAAAGCTTGGAGCTGACGTAAGCGTTGCCGCAGGGCCGGTAGGTGCAGGGGCTAAGGCGCAGACTACTGACATCCTGGCATTTGCCAAAACAGCTGGGCTATTTGGCGGGGTCAGTATTGAAGGGGCAGTGATAACATCCAGGGATTCCTGGAACCAGAAGTATTACGGACGTGATGTCCGCCCTGTTGACATA
>JALWJV010000404.1 GCA_026996955.1 Deltaproteobacteria bacterium | reverse complement strand
GCCTGATTCCATGCCTGGCACGCAACCTCTTCAAGAATTTTATCAAACTCCGGGCTGTACGGCTTGAGCTCAAAAAATGCCGGTTCAGCGACAGTTTCAAGAAAAGAACAGCTATGTCCATCTGGATATATGGAGGAGAAGTCAAGGTTGGGGAATTCAAGCTCCTTATCAAAGTAATAGCCCTCTTCAGCAAGCTGCTGCCAGTTTAGGAGGACCTTTTTTGACAGATCAAAAAAATAGCTTCGTTGAAAGTGGGGGCCTTTGCTTGCAAGACTGTCCACTGCCAGTATTGCAGGGACTATGGTGTCATAACATGGTACTGATCTGCGGCCTGAAAGCGTGCTTTTCCTTGGCAATGCCCTTTCAAAATGCCGAAACATAGCCCTTTCCGGGCCTGCATAGAGCAGTGCATTTGGAAACATCTCTACAAGGATGTGACACTTGAAACCATTTCTTTCCGCATCCCAAAGGGCAACCTCTTCTGATTTTAATGCCCTGATGCTCATTGCCACAAGGGACTCCCATACAACAGCACTGTCCATCTCCATTCGGCTGGTTTCAAGGTCCGAAAGCCGGTTTACAAGTATGAAAGAGTGGCCAAAGGCATCGGCATAGGAGTGCCAGTGAGCAGCAGTAATCCCAAGTCCGATTACCCAGGCATCAGGATTTTTGCGCTTCAGCTCCAAGGCTATATCAGGCGGGAATCCTCCATCGTCAATTATCAGTATGCCGGTATTGTCCTCAAAAGTTTTGGACTCAAGGTATTCAGGGGGAATTTTGTCAGGCTCGCCCTGCCTGCCTCCAGGTGGAAGTATCTGGTGGACCATGAACCAGCCGCTCTGCCCTGACACAGGTATTCCACCATGTTTTTTAAACAGTTGAAAGACCTGTTTCTGCCGGCCATAGGTGACGGTGTTTATCAGGGGGGAGATGCCATGGGTGGTAAGAAATGATGATAACCAGGTAAGGCACTGGTCCACTCTTCCTTCATCGATTGTAACCCTTCCCGCCAGCAGCTCTATGAAATCACCTGGATTATAACCATACTCCGGCAGACTTCCCTCCTGCATGAGGCTGACCTCCTTGACCGGGAGGTTGGTGATAGAGGCATTTGATCCAAGAAGCAGAATCTTGTGGTTGGATGGCATGGCGTTTCTCCTGAAGGCATGTCATGTTGAATTTAGGTGTTTATTATGATAGCTGGTCACCAGGTTTATTACAAATAGGAAATTCAGATGATTTTAACACGAATTGGGTGTATAAGGTGTTCATGATACGAATATTTGTCTTCATGAAGGTAAGTTTATATGGATTGTAAAGTAATATGCAAAGAGATTTCAGTAAGTCTTGATACAGGCCCTGAAATAAAAGATATTACAGCTGACTTTTCAGCAGCAGTTACTGAAAGCGGTATTGCGGACGGCATGCTGGCTGCAAATGTCATTGGCTCAACCGGCTCCCTTACCACCATAGAATACGAACCAGGGGTTGTGCAGGACCTGAAGGATGCTATCGAAAGGCTGGCTCCAAGGGATGCCAATTACCAGCATGAACTTGCCTGGCATGATGGAAACGGTCACAGCCATGTGCAGGCAGCACTTCTTGGGCCGTCAATTTCCATCCAGATCAGGGGAGGGCAGCTCTGCCTTGGTACCTGGCAGCAGGTGGTGGTAATAAATCATGACAACAAGGCAAGGACCCGTCGGATTGCCATAACCATAACCGGCACCCCTGGAAGATAGCATGAATAAAGAACAGGACGTTTCCAATCAGGATAAAAAACAGGTTCAGAGCGATGTTCATCGTCTGAAAGTAAAAGACAAGGAGATAATCCTCGTTGGAACCGCACACATTTCAAAACAGTCCGCGGATCTTGTGCGGGAGATTATTGAAACTGAGAAGCCTGACTGTGTTTGTGTTGAGCTCGATGAGAAACGCTACAAGTCTCTTTCTGACAGGAAGAGGTGGGAAGCCCTTGATATAAAGGAGATCATAAGAAAAAAACAGCTAGGTCTTTTGATAGCAAATCTTGTCCTTGCCTCTTATCAGAAAAAACTTGGTGACCAGATCGGAATGATGCCGGGAAGTGAGTTGATGGAGGCAGTAAAGAGTGCCGAGAGTGCAGGGATTCCTGTTTCTCTGTGTGACCGTGATGTTGGCGTTACGCTTAAACGGGCATGGAGGAGCACGCCTCTATGGAAAAAGTCATGGCTTCTTGCAACTCTCCTTGCAAGCCTCTTTGATAAGACTGAAATAACGGAGGAAAAACTTGCAGAGCTGAGACAGACAGATGTGCTTACCGAACTTCTTGAGGAGATCGGCGAGGCAATGCCCGAGCTTAAAACTGTGCTTATAGATGAGAGAGACACCTTCCTGTCTGAAAAGATCAAGTCAGCCAAAGGAAAAAAAATAGTGGCTGTGGTAGGGGCAGGGCATGTCGAGGGCATTAAAAGGGCACTTTATGAAGACCGTTCAGAAATGATGGATGAGATTAGCTCAGCAGGAGAGCCTTCCCCTGTATGGAAGGTGCTTGGCTGGGCCATTCCTGCAATTATAATCGGCTCTCTTGGATATATTGCATGGAACAAAGGGGCTGCAGTTGCAGGAGACAATGTTGTGTACTGGATTCTTGCAAACGGCATCGCCTCTGCAGCAGGGGCTGCCGTGGCACTTGCTCACCCGTGGACAATCCTTTCTGCATTTGTGGCAGCACCTATTACAAGCCTCACCCCGGTAATTGGTGCAGGTTATGTCACTGCCTTTGTTCAGACCATGGTATGTCCGCCTGTGGTAGGAGAATTCCAGACTGCCATACAGGACATGACCACCTTCAAAGGCTGGTGGAGAAACAGGCTCCTCAAGGTCTTTATGGCATTTCTGCTCCCTGGGTTCGGGAGTATGATTGGAACGTGGCTTGGGGGTTACCGTATTGTGTCTAATCTTTTTTAGGGGGTATTTTCTTCCTCATGAATGTATGTCCCTGGCTGATTATTACTGCTTGTTAAATGAAACCATGTCGTGCTGAAAGTGCAACCGTTTATTTCGGAGGTGGCAACAGAAAACCGGGAATCTTGAGAGATCTCCTTCAGGATCATGTTGAGAAGATTCCTCCTGGCGGCTCCATAGACTGGGTAACCTATTATTTCAGGGACAGACGACTTGCAGAGGCTCTGGTCAGGGCCAGGGAGAGGGGGGTTAAGGTAAGGGTAACCCTGGATGGCAGGCCGAGGACCAAGTTTGCCAATGATGCCGTAATATCCATTCTTCAGGGGAGGGACGGAATAGGAGACGGTTTCAGGAGATCAATGCCTCTGGGCCGTTTTTTCAGGCTTCATACCAAGCTGTACTGTTTTTCTCATCCAATACCACATGCCCTTGTAGGTAGCTTTAACCCTTCCGGGGATCTTCCAGAGGAACACCATGAAATCCTTAAAGAGATAGGGGACCAGTACAGGGGTTTCAATTTTTTGGTTTCAATTAGAGAGCCTTATCTTGTAAAAATACTTGTCGAGCATGCACGCTGGATTAATAAAAGGGCCGCCAGACCTTGGCTTCCCTGTAGCATCCACCAAAACAGGATTTTTTCCTCCGGCAATACAAAACTCTTTTTTTTACCAAGTATTCGGCAGTTTCCTGTCAGGCAACTTTTCAAGCACATGGACCAACGCGCCCAATGCCGTATTGCAGCTTCACACATAAAGGGTAAGTATGCTGTTGATATTCTACTTGAACTGGCGGCAAGAGGCTGTAGCATTGAGATCTTGGCAGAGGCAACGGAGCGCCGTGTCCCATCTGAAATTGAAGCAATGCTAAAGGGCGTGGATGTTAAGCTTAGACGCATTGGCCTAAAAAATGGCCTTCCCATGCATGATAAATTTATGCTCCTATCACTGGAAGATAAAAAATGGGTGGTATTTGGCAGTTTTAACTGGAATTCCAAATCATTGCGATTTAACCAGGAAATAGGTGTCATATCTTCTGATCTAGGGCTTTATGACGTTTTCAATAAAAGATGGCAGGAACTTCAGCACTCATTATAAGCATAAATGCAGCAATTTTGCCGTAGCTGCCAATTCTGGTAGTTGTAAGGGATTTTTTTTGATTATGAACTCAGAACCATCAACCATCATACTGCCTGTTGAAAATCAGGTAAGAGAACTCGATGCCAAGATCCTGCTTGCAGCCATGGCCGCAGAGCGGGGTTTTCCTGTGATAATGGGTTCAAGGGCCTTTTTGCACTTTTGGGTGGATCGTGTACCACGAGGTTTGTACATGGCCAAGAGTATGCGAAAACTCAGCATCAAGATGTTTTCCATATTAAAACAGCTTGGATACGAAATTGTGGCATGGGACGAAGAGGGCCTTGTGCGGTGGCCTGATCAGGAATACTGGCGATGGCGTCTGTCTCCTGTAACAATGTCCATGGTTTCGCATCTCCTTGCCTGGGGAGAGGATGATGCAAGCTGGTTCAGGAATTACCCGGGATATCCAGGAACTCCCATTCATATAACCGGTAATCCCAGGATAGATCTTCTACGCAGTGAGCTTCGGGAGTTTTATGGTGCCAAGGCCCTGAAACTGAAGGAAAAATATGGAAAATTCGTACTGATAAACACAAATTTTAGCAAGGTAAATCATTTTTTTCAGCATCTAAGTGAACTTAAAAAGGCAATTAAGGAATCAGCACCTGGCAAGTCTGAGACCTTTGATGCAGGAAAGGGGAGATTAAAGGAGCAGCTTTTTGCCGAATTCAAGAAGATGCTTCCTGGGCTTGCTGCCGCACTGCCTGAGCATAATATTATTGTACGGCCTCATCCGGCGGAAAACCATGAGCCGTGGCTGAAGGTAGCAGGACAGCATAGGAATATACAGGTTATCAATGAAGATACAGTGACGCCTTGGCTCATGGCTACTGATCTGTTGATAGCAAATGGGTGTACAACCATGATAGAAGCGGCTGTGCTGGATACGCCAACCATTGCCTATCAGCCAGTTGCTGATCCCAGGTATGATGATGATTTGCCTAATGCCGTCAGCCGACGGGCCTTTTCCCCTGAAGAGTTGTTTGACTTGTCAGAAAAGATAATGAAAGGTCAGCTGGGACCGCTTCCCCTTGAAAAGCGCCGTAGTGTGCTGGACAGGCATATTGCCGCCCTAGACGGTCAGCTGGCTGCTGAAAGAATAGTTGATGTGCTGGTTGATGCCGGATATCTTACTAAACGACCTGAGGCAGCCCCTTTAATAACTTTTTACAGGGGAGTTCTCAGGAACCGGATCAGGACACTGGTTAAAAAGAGAAACATGCATAAACCCGGCCACCGAAACAACATCAAATATCATGATCACCGTTTTCCTGGTACAAGCACAGAAGAAATTTCTTCAAAGATAAGGCAGTTGGGTAAGTTGCTTGGAGGGCGTTTCGGTGATGTGCATGTGGTGCAACTTCAAAAACATATTTTTAAAATCAGTACAACAGAGAAACATTGGAGAAATTAAAAAATGTATAAGGTGAAAATTTTCGGTGCGGGTTCCATTGGGAATCACCTTGCAAATGCCTGCCGCAGGAAGGATTGGCAGGTTTCCATTTGCGATATAGACAGGGAGGCCCTTGAACGCACACGCACAGACATATATCCGGCACGCTATGGTAAATGGGACGATGAGATAAGGCTTGCCACGCCTGGAGACATTGAAAATGAGGACTTTGACCTTGTAATCATTGGCACACCTCCAGATTCACACATGGCAATTGCCTGTTCAGAGCTTGAGCGCAGGCCCCCCAAAGTTCTTTTGATTGAAAAACCCGTATGTACTCCATCGCTTGAAGATGCCAATAAACTGGTGAATTTGCAGAAAGATACCGGCACATTTGTGGCTGTGGGATATAACCATACACTTACAGCCCACAGCCAGAGAGCAGCTGAGATCATTAGCCAAGGTCTTCTTGGAAAGACACAGACTATTTCTGCTGCATTTCGTGAGTACTGGGGTGGTATCTTCGGCGCTCATCCCTGGCTTTCAGGGCCTGAAGACAGCTATCTGGGATTTTCCCAGAGGGGTGGCGGGGCAGGTGGAGAACACTCCCATGCAACAAACATCTGGCAGCATTTTGCATGGCTAACCGGCTCTGGCAGAATCAATCGTGTAATGGCCATGCTGGATATGGTGGATGACGGAAAGGTAAGTTACGATCAGTTGTTCCTTGTAAATGTTCAGACTGACAAGGGGCTTGTTGGCTCCATCATTCAGGATGTCGTAACCGAACCCCCTGTCAAGGCTGCCAGGATCCAGGGAGACCAGGGATTCATGGAATGGACTGTAAACATTGATTCAGGCCATGATGCATTGAGATACGCAGGAAGTAATGGCAAAATTTGTGAGGAACTCTTTCCCAAGACCAGGCCTGATGATTTTGCCGGGGAGATCTCCCATATTGAAGAAATATTGAGCGGCGCTTCTCTAGAAGACTCACCAATAGCAGTAATCAGGGGCCTTGATACCATGCTGGTGGTAAGTGCAGCATATCTTTCCCACAAGCACGGGCGCCCAGTAAAAATAAATTATGACGCTGGCTACAGCACGGAAGCGCTGGAGCTTGAATAATACCTGAATTGAGCGTTTCAAAAATTTGAAGAAATGATTTTATACGATATTAAAAGGAGTTATATCTATCATACTCTTCAACTTTTGAAACCCTTCGGGATTGCTGGATTTACTGCATCTCCTTTGTCAGAGAAATTCTCATATAGCTGACTATTATGGGAATTTCCCTTTCGCGGATCTACAGTAAATACGGCAATCGCTCAATCCAGGTAATAATATCAGAGAGGTAACAGTGAAAAACGATTTTGATTTTGACGGATTATTTACCTACGATCTTGCAAATAATCACCAGGGTGATGTTGAACACGGGCTCAGGATCATAAAGGAGATCGGAAAGGCAAACGCTGCCGGGGGTGTCAGAGGTGCCTTCAAATTTCAGTTTCGTCAACTTGAAACCTTTATTCATCCTGATTTCAAAGAGAGAAAAGATGTCAAGCATATCCCACGGTTCATGAGCACTGCCCTCACAAAGAAAGATTACGCCAGGTTTACCCAGGCTGTAAGGGATGCAGGCATGTACACAATGTGCACTCCCTTTGATGAGGAGTCTGTTGACCTGATAAATGACCTTGGCATTGAAATAATTAAAATTGCCAGTTGTTCAGCATCAGACTGGCCTCTTCTTGAAAAGGTGGCAAGTGCGCACAAGCCCGTGGTTGCGTCAACCGCAGGGCTCAGCATGGCCAAGATTGACAGGCTGGTAAGCTTTTTCGAGTTCAAGAATGTCCACTTTGCACTGATGCACTGTGTTGCGCTCTATCCAACCCCCATGGACAAGCTGGAGCTTAACCAGATAAGGCTTCTCAGGGAACGGTATCCCAATGTGCCTGTAGGCTTCTCCACCCACGAGGACCCTGACAACTTTATTCCTGTCCGCATGGCCTATGCCCTTGGTGCAAGGCTTTTTGAGCGCCACGTGGGTATTGCCGCTGGTAAGCATAAGCTTAATGCCTACTCCTCAACACCTGAACAGGTGTCAAAGTGGATAGCGGCATATAATGAGGCGAAGCAGGCTTGCGGTGGTGAGTTTCGAAGTCCTGCCCCACCAGAGGAACTTGCATCGCTCCGTTCCCTCATGCGCGGTGTTTATGCAAAGGAGCCAATCAAGAAGGGTGAAGAAATCACCAGGGACAAGGCATTTTTTGCAATGCCTCTACAGGAAAAACAGCTTACAAGCGGTGAGTGGGTTGATGGAATTGAGGCTGACAGGGATTATGCTCCCAATGAACCCATTGACGAAATAGTTGCAAACTCCCCGCTTCCTGCAAGAGAGATTATTTACCGTATCATGCTCCAGGTCAGGGGCATGCTTAACCAGGCCAGGATAGTTATCGGCAAGGACAGCAGCATAGAGCTTTCACACCATTACGGGCTTGAGCGTTTCAGGGAGTTTGGGGCTGTAATTATCACCTGCATAGACCGTGAATACTGTAAAAAGCTCATAATCATGCTTCCCAGGCAGAAACATCCGTATCATTTTCACAAGAAAAAGGAAGAGACCTTCCAGCTTCTCTATGGAGATATGGAGGTTGAGCTTGCAGGAAGGAGGATAAAGGCTGAACTTGGCGATACCATACTGGTCAAGCCTGAAACATGGCACAAGTTTCATACCCTGGACGGTGCAATTTTCGAGGAGGTCTCTACAAGGCATTATAATGATGATTCTTTCTACGAAGATGAAAGGATAGCCCGTCTTCCAAGAGAGGCCAGAAAGACCGTAATCCCAAACTGGAATGCCCTGGCAGAGTCCTAATCATGCCTGTGAGAGTTGTTGTGCTGGACTTTGACGGGACGCTTATCGACTCCAACCAGCTTAAATACAACGCATATTTTACCATTATGCCTGACATGGACTCAGGGCTGATTGAAGAGGTCCTTGGGTCCATGTTCGAGGCAAGCCGGTATGATATTATTGCGGAAATCTTGCGTCGCGGCCAAAAAGAATACATGGGCAAGGGAGGTGAGATGTTGCAAGCCAAGGTGAATGAACTTGCCAGGGAGTATAACAATATAGTTCTTGAAGGGGCATGTACCTGCTCTGAAATTCCCGGGGCTATTGATATCTTAAACTTCCTGCATTCTAAAAACATCCCCGCCTATGTCAGCTCAACCACCCCGGAAGTTTTTCTCCGGGAAATAGTTGATGGCCGGGGATGGAACCATTTTTTTGCAGGTGTGTTCGGATTTCCTGCCACCAAGGAAGAGACTCTTTTACGCATAATGAAAGATCATGGTGCAGGGCCTGAAGAGGTACTTGTGGTTGGAGATGGAGAATCAGACCGTAAATCTGCAGAGTCGCTTAAAACCAGATTTGTCCCGGTAAAAAAGGGGCGTTTCCCTGTTGATGATGTTATGAGGCTTTTAGCCGCCTGACTCTGGATTATATTTGTATATTTATGTTAAACAATAAAAAGATACTTGTTGTGGTGCCAGCCCGTGGAGGAAGCAAGGGAATAAAGCTTAAAAATCTTCAGCCCC
>JALWJV010000403.1 GCA_026996955.1 Deltaproteobacteria bacterium | reverse complement strand
ATGCCTTTGCCCGGGTCATATCTTCCTGAAAGCCCTGTACAAATCTCTTTTCTTCTGATTTAAGCATGCCGCTTGAAACAGCGATAAAGACCAGGGAGCTGAAGAGGCTCACAAGCACAAGCACAACCAGAAGCTCAATCAGTGTAAAGCCCTGGTCCAGGTATCTGAACGGCTTACATGTTGATATCATTTATGCCGAATATTGCCATTAGCATGGAGAGGATTATCCCGCCGATTACAAGGCCCATAAGGACAATGGTGACAGGCTCCACCATGGAGAGGTACATCTTGGTGTCATTCTGGATTTTGGCATCCATGTCGTCTGCAATCTTGAGAAGCATCCTGTCAAGGGCACCGGTCTCTTCACCCACTGCCACCAGGTGAACCACCAGGGAGGGAAACTCACCGCTCTTTTTCAGCAGATGGCTAAGGCTCCTTCCCTGTCTGACCCCTTTATACACATCTTCCATAGCACCGCGAAGCACAGAGTTGGTGATTACCTCGGAACCAAGGGCAATCCCCTTGAGTATGGGGACTCCGCTTTCAAGCAGTGTCCCAAGTGTCCTGAACAGCCGGCTTAACTGCACTGTGCGCACAAACGGTCCTGCAACAGGTATCCTCAGGACGATTCTGTCCCACTGCGCCCGCCCGTCCGGGCTCTTAAGCCACAGATAGAAACCAGCTACCCCACTTGCAATTGCCAGGGCCATCACCCACCACCACTTCCTTACAAAGGTGCTGGCTGAAATTATGATTGCAGTTGCAAAGGGCACCGGCTGGTTCATGTCTTCAAAGATCTGACCGAATTTCGGAACTACAAATGTTACCAGGATAAATACCGACAGGATTCCAACAAAGATGAGTATGGTTGGATAGATAGAGGAGTTTATTATAAACTTCCTGGTCTCCCTTGAGCGCTGAAGAAAATCTCCAAGCCTTGATAAAACGCTGGGCAGGACGCCACCCATTTCGCCCACCCTGACCATGTTCACGTACAGGCTGTCAAAGATAGATGGCCAAGCGGCAAGGGCCTCTGAGAGTTTTTTGCCCCCCTGGATCTGGGTGCGTATATCCTTGATGAGTTTTCTGACCTGTGACTCCTCGGCAGATTCGGCAAGAATGGCAAGGGCGCGTTCCACAGGTATGCCTGCTCCAAGCAGGTCAGCAAGCTCCTTTGTGAAGTACAGGAGATGATCATGGCTGAAATGGCTGAGCCTGCTCTGCCACAGTGCTTCAATCTGCTGGAGCCGTTTTATCTTAAGGGGCTGAACACCCTTGGAGACAAGGGATGCCACAAGCTCATCGCGGCTTTCCGCCTCCTCTGTGCCAGTGACCTTGTGGCCTGCTGGATCAATGGCCTCATAAAAGAATTTGGGCATTGTTCACCTTGATTTTTTTGAGTGCTTTCCGGAATCGTTGGAGTCAGGGATAACTTAATTTGTGACCCTCATCACCTCTTCAAAGGTGGTCTCTCCTGCAAGGACCTTGAGGATCCCGTCCTGCCTCAGGGTCCTCATACCGGCTGCCTGGGCACTTGCGGCAATAGTGCCGCTGTCTGTTTCATTCAGAATCAGGCTTTCAATTTCATCGTTAATTAAAAGGAGTTCATAGATGCCGGTTCTTCCTGAGTAACCTGTCATGGCGCATGCCTGGCATCCCCTGCCCTTCCACAGGAATTCAGGCGGGTTTTCTATTTCAGCGCCCATGGCCTTTGATATCTCTTCGATAAATCCCGGCTTTACAGGGTATTGTGTGCGGCAGTGCGGGCAGATTCGCCTAACAAGTCTCTGTGCCATAACTGCAAGGAGGCAGGAAGACAGGAGGTATGATTCAATCTCCATTTCCTGCAGCCGGGTAATTGCGCTGGCTGCATCATTGGTGTGGAGGGTTGAGAACATAAGGTGCCCTGTAAGGGCAGACTGCACGGCAATTTCAGCAGTTTCCGTATCCCTGATCTCGCCGATAAGAACCACGTCAGGGTCCTGGCGCAGTATTGTCCTGAGGGACGAGGCAAAGGTGAGGCCGATGTCAGGCTTTACCTGGATCTGGTTTATGCCGTCAAGCTGGTATTCAACCGGGTCTTCAACAGTGACGATTTTTTTGTCCGGCGAGTTGATGCGGTTCATTACCGCATAGAGGGTTGTGGTCTTTCCGCTTCCTGTGGGGCCGGTAACCAGGACCATACCATAGGGTTTCTGGATAATCTTTTCGAAGTTTGAGAGTATGTCGTCGGATAGTCCAAGGCTTGAAAGTTCAAGTTTTACCTCGTCGCGGTTAAGGAGCCTCAGGACAATGCTTTCGCCAAAAAGGGTGGGAAGGGATGAGACGCGGATGTCAATTTCCCTTTTGCCTTCTCTGACCTTGATACGCCCGTCCTGGGGAAGCCTCATCTCGGCAATGTTCATTTTTGCCATGAGTTTCAGGCGAGATGTTATGGCAGGCTGCAGCCGTTTTGACACTGTCTCAACATCATGGAGTACACCGTCAATGCGGAAGCGGATCTTCAACTGATCCCTGTACGGTTCAAAGTGGATGTCTGACGCCTTTACCTCTAACGAGCGGCTGATTACATGGTTAACCAGCCTGATGACAGGCGCCTCGCTTGCAAGGTCCCGCAGTTGTTCAGGGTCATCCCAGAGGCTGTCGTCAAGCTCAGCAGTTTCCTCATCTTCGGTGCCTTCCAGGTCAACGTCTGCCTCGTACCAGCGGTAAACCGCAGCCACAATATCCTCTTCCTCTGCCCAGCGTGGTTCAATCCTGACCTTAAAAATGCCGGAAAGGACTTCGCGAAGGTACAGGTCAAGGGGATCAGCCATTGCCACTGTTACCTTTTCAGGGGTAACGGAAAGCGGAACAACCTTCCATTGCTTCATGGTCTGGGGAGAGAGGCCCTCAACCATTGGAGGTTCTTCAGGAAATTCTCCCGCATCCATGAGTGTAAAACCGAAATCCGCAGGATCAGGGGGTGTGAAGGGGGTATTGCTGCCCGCTTCGTCCTCCGTGCCGTTTTCTGATGGAGAAACTTCCCGGTTATCATTGCCATTTTCAGGCAGTGGCAGGCCAAACATCTCCCTGAAACGTATGTTCAGCTTCTCAATATCAAACCCTGCAGGTAATTGCATACATTGTCTCCGGTCAATTCAGGTCATGAACTATTGGCTTACAGTTATTCCCAGCTGACTATATCGGCATCTTCTCCTTCCCCGCCAGGCTCGCCATCCCGTCCGTAACTCAGGAGGTCATAGTCTCCGTGTTCTCCTGGAGATGTATAGACATAATCGTTCCCCCACGGGTCCCTTGGAATTGCCTTTGGCAGATACGGCCCTGCCCAGTTTTTAAGTCCCTGTGGATTCTTGCGCAGTGCCTCAAGGCCTTCATCAGTTGTTGGATAGCGTCCGTTGTCCAGCCGGAATTCGTCAAGCGCCGAGCCGAACAGTTCAATCTGTGCCTTGGCGGTTTTCTGCCTGCTGGCCCCGAGCTTTCCAAAGAATTTAGGCGCTACCAGTCCAGCCAGAAGGCCGATGATGATAACAACCACCAGCAATTCTATCAGGGTAAAACCGTGATTATTGAGATTTTTTTTATATCTTGGTTCTGTTTCATGCATGGTCTGATATTCCTCGTTACTTGGTGTCGTTAGGTTTTAAGCAAAGTTGATGCTAATTTTGAATCTTAACAGATGGTCTATTCTTTTACCATCTTACCACAAACGCCTGGGAAAATCCGTTCCTTTCAAATCTTGCCCGTACCCTTCTGGCTGCCTGGTAGTTGTGCGCTGCAAAGACCTGCACCCTGTAAAATGTCCCCCTGTCACTTTCATATTTTCTTACCCGGACTTTTTTATACAGAAGAGAGAGCTTATCCCTCAAGGTGTAGGCATTGTACCTTGATTTGAATGCCCCCACCTGTACATAAAAATCACCGGTGGTGAGATTGGGGATGCGCTTAAGCCCTGATGACCTGTCTCCCACCTTGCGGCTCTGGCTGAGTGCAACTATCTCAACCTTTGCAGTGCCAGGGCCAACAATGCCAAGCTTCTTTGCAGCACTGTAACTGAGATCAATTATTCTGTTTTTTACAAACGGTCCCCTGTCATTGATCCTTACCACTGTTTCCCTGCCATTATCAAGGTTTCTTACCCGTACCCAGGTGTTCATGGGGAGGATGCGGTGGGCAGCGGTCATGGCATGCATGTTGTATCGCTCTCCATTTGCTGTTTTCTTGCCGTGAAAGCCCGGTCCGTACCATGAGGCATATCCGGTCTGCCTGAAACCCTGGGCTGAGGGCAGAGGATAATATGTCTTGCCTGCTATGGTATATGCCTTCTGGGTTCCTCTGCGTTTGCCCGTTTTGCCGGGGTATGAGGGCTTGCTGGCACATCCCTGCATCAGCAGCAGGATGGAGATTGAGGCTGCAATCAGCAGTCTGAGATACTTGGCGAGGGTGTGGTCAGGTATCTGATACGGTGATGTTTGTCTTGTTGTATCCAAGGGGAAATCAGATTTTTTGAAGTTTTTTATGGGCCGGGAAAATGATTTTTGCATAAATATCCCGCAGGGGAAGTTCACAATCTATGGAGTTGAGGCGGAGTACTTTGTCCATGCTGTTTAGCTCCGTGAGGAGCCACTGATCTCCATGACGCAAAAAATGCTCTATACGAATCTGGTCTTGGGCAACTAAAACATATTCCTTCAGTGATTCAATACGGCGATAGTGTGCAAATTTTTCACCTCTGTCATACGCCTCAGTGGAATCTGACAATACTTCAAAGATGATGGTGGGATTTAACAGTGTATCCAAGTGTGAATCTTCAAATTGAGGCTGGTTACATGCAACAGCAACATCCGGGTAGGTATAAAGGCCTGTGGCCGTGACCTTAAGGCGCATGTCATTTGCATACACTTCGCAGGGTTTCTCCCTCAACTGAAGATTCAGAATGGTGGAGATGTTTACAGTGATGATGTTATGTTCCCTGCTGGCACCGGCCATTGCATAAATGTGGCCGTCCAGGTATTCATTTTTGGTGGTTGAGTCCCGTTCATTTGCCAGGTATTCCTCCCTGCTGATGGGACGTTTTGTAGCGGAAATGGACATGTTTATCTCCGGAAGTCCAATATGCTGAACAGTTACAGGCAAAAGGTCAGCTACTTACAAAATCCTGGATTGAGCGATTGTCGGATTGGCTGCATATCCGCGAAAGGGGAATTCCCATAATAGTCGGCTATATGGGAATTCCACTGACAAAGGAGATGCAGTAAATACGGCAATCCCGCAGGGTTTCAAAATTGGGAAACTATTATTGACATAACTCCTTTTAATAACAATTTTTCAGATTTTGAAACGCTCAATCTAGGAAAATAATATAAAAATGCGAATATTTTACTGTTTTGTCAACTGAAACATTATGTGAACGACACTTTGTGTTTTGCTTATAAAGCTGTCTGGGTTAAATTAACATTATGAAGAATGAAACAGTTTATATGGACTATAACGGCACAACACCCGTTGCACCTGAAGTCCAGGAAAAAATCGCCTTTGTGCTAAGGGAGAGCTGGGGAAATCCCAGTAGCAGCCACAGTGCAGGGATTTCAGCACGTTCAGAGCTTGATAAGGCCAGGGAACTGGTAGCTGCCGCAGTAAACGCCGAACCCCATGAGATAATTTTTACAAGCGGGGGCACGGAATCAAACAACACTGTTCTTCTTGGAGTGGGCCCTGCAATTTCCAGGGGAAGGCACCTGGTGGTCTCCCGTATTGAGCATCCGTCTGTGATGAACCCGGCTATTCACCTCATGGAGCAGGGGTGGGATGTCACCTTTGCAGATGTTGATTCACAGGGCGTGGTGGATCTTGAGGGTATCAGGCGCGCAATACGCCCCGATACAGCACTGGTTTCCGTGATGCTTGCAAATAATGAGACAGGGGTGATTCAGCCCATTAGAGAAATCTGTCAAATTGCCAGGGAACATGGTGTTCCGGTACATGCAGACGCTGCCCAGGCCATAGGCAAGATGCCTGTTGATGTCAGGGAACTGGGTGTTGATTATCTTACAATTGCAGGCCACAAACTGTACGCTCCAAAGGGAATAGGTGCTTTGTTCGTCAAGAAGGATGCCCCCTGGGGAAACTTGATGTACGGGGCAGGGCAGGAGAATGGGATGCGTCCCGGAACGGAGCCGGTTCCAGTAGCTGCTGGGCTTGGATGCGCATGCAGCCTTGTTACCACTGATCTTGATGATCAGGTGGTCAGGCTGACAGCCTTGAGGGAGAGGTTGTGGAGCTTGATACATGAGGCCTCCGGCGGTTCCGCAGTACGTTTCGGTGATCCAGATAATGTAATATGTAATACTTTACTGGTGAGCTTTCCTGGAAGGATTGGAAACGAAATCCTTGCCAGGTGTCCGGCACTTATGGCATCAACCGGGGCTGCCTGCCACGACCGGCAGGTTGCGGTTTCCCATGTTCTGGCAGCAATGGGTGTTGATAAGGAGCGTGCCCTTGGTGCCGTGCGTCTTACCCTGGGGCGTTATACCACAGAGCAGGATATTGAGCGTGCAGTAGTCATGATTAAAGCCGCTTTGTAAGGAAAAAATGTAAGAATTATCGTAAATCGCGCAAATGGCTGGCACCTCCTTCAGCTAGAGCTGATTTTTATGGCTGCGCTTTGCCAAGAAAAACTACGAAATTCTTTAAAGTCACTCTACAACGAGACCCTTTACCACACTGAATAGATACAAAAATCTTTTATTGTCCATCGGCTACACCTCATGCTCAGACAAATTCAATAATTTTCCTATTTCTTGATCATCCCCCGCCTCAAAACTGAATAATGGCTGTAAACGGCCTGCCTTTTTCAAAAAAATTATCTCCCTGCAAATGAAAGATCCACATTATAGTCGGCTCTTAATGTTTAACCTCTATTATTATAATTGTTTTTCAAACTATAATGATCATTTAATCGTTATACCAATGAGAATTTAATGAGTCTAAAATCATTTTTTAAAAAAATAGTTGACAGGATATCTTTTATAAGATAATGGATATGGTACCACATTGTGGTATGGTTTGGTTTGTGGCTTTATAAACTTAGACAGATTAAGGAGGAATTGAGGATGAAAACATGGTTTTCTCTGGGAGTTACTTCACTGTTTTTGATTGTGGCTGTGGCGCTTATCATGTCAGTATCTGCGACTGCAGATGACAGTTCAGACAGCAGTGCATGTGTCGCCTGCCATACTGACCTGGAGGAAATGGACGATTACGGAGCCGCTGCAGCTAGTGCTGCTGCAGCGGTGGCAGGTTGAGGCGTCTCCGCGCCCCAGGTCAGGGGGCGAGATACCTATGGGGTCGCAAAAGACTTTTTGG
Organism: Deltaproteobacteria bacterium; assembly: GCA_026996955.1. Taxonomy (GTDB): domain Bacteria; phylum Desulfobacterota; class Dissulfuribacteria; order Dissulfuribacterales; family QOAL01; genus S144-17. The sequence continues at coordinate 1,751 of JALWJV010000403.1, read as the reverse complement.
ATACACCTCATGGTGAGCTCGGGTGCCGTTACTGCCACAAGGGAAAAAATGTAGATGATGAGGAGGAGGCGCATGAAGGATTAATCAAGGACCCGTCAGATGCCGGGGGTGGAGGCGTATGTGCCGAATGTCACGATGATATAACCGAGACTTTCAAAAATTCCATGCACTATACGCTAAAGGGCATAATGGACATCGTTGGCACAATATCATCTCCTCACAAGATGCAGGATACCCTCCTACCCGAGGCCTGGGCCCTTGACTGCGCTGAGTGTCATGCAAGTTGTGGAAGCTGCCATGTTGCATGGCCTCATGTTTCAAAGGGAGGGCTGATCGACAGGCACAGATTCCAGAAAAAACCTCCCATGGAAAAGACCTGCTTTGGCTGTCACGGTTCGAGATTTGCCGGTGAATACGTGGGGTTTCTAGGTGAAACAGCTGATGTCCATTACGAAAAGGGACAGATGGAGTGTTATGACTGTCACAAGGGGCATGAGTTCCATGATACCAAGCCTGCTAATGCCAAACGATATTATGCCACGGAGACCCCGCGCTGTGAAAACTGTCATCCAGATGCGGTGGCAGGTCGTTCAAGCATTCCCATGCACAATGCCCACAAGAAGGATGAACTGGCGTGCCAGGTATGTCATGCCACTCCCTATTTCAACTGTCAGAACTGCCATGTCTCTCTTGATGTAAAGAAGGAGGGAGAGATAAAGGTGATCTTTCCATCAGATCCTTTATACACGTTCAAGATCGGCAAGAACATAGACATCGGTCCCAATAATCCTTACACCTACAACCTTGTCCGTCACTCCCCAATGAAAAAGGACTCCTTGGCATCGCTCCGGTACTTCCAGAAGGTGCTAAAGGGCAAGGCAGGGCCTGAGGATCTGATTGCAAACTGGGATGCACTGCCTACATGGAACTCAGCAGCTGTACACAGCATCCAGAGAAAGACTGAGCAGAACCGGTCCTGTAATGCCTGTCATGGAGTCAAGAAACTCTTCCTTACCAAGGACGATATCAGGCCTGATGATCCAAAGGCCAACTACAGCATTGTGGTTGATGTTCCTGCAAAGATAAAGAGATAGTTCTGTAAAAAAGGAGTGGATTCAATGAAATGCAGAATAAAATACATGGTCCTGCTGATGATAGCCGCATTGGTGGCCTTAACCATGGTTCCTCTGTCACTTTGCATGGCAGGAAAGACTGGGCCACTTGTCTCAACACAGTGGCTGGATAGTCATAAACAAGACCGGGGGGTGCTGATTTTGGATGTAAGAACCAAGGCTAACTATTCATTTGCCCATATCCCCGGGGCGGTAAGTGTCCCGTATGCCACAATTGAGCCAAAATGTGAAAAGGAATGTTATGTCATACCGGGTGAAAAGAAGATAACTGAAATATTTCGCAAGGCTGGCATAAACAGTAACTCGCATGTAATAGTTTATGCTCATGGTAATAATGTAAGCGATGCCTCCAAGGCAGGGGCTGCTTACTGGGTCCTCAAGGCTCTGGGGCATAAAAAGGTATCAATGTTAAACGGCGGATTTACCAAATGGACATTTGAAGGCAGGGTGGTAACACGGAATGTCCCATCAATAAAGCAGGGCAATTTCAAACCCTCTCATAACAGGTCGCTGATTGCTGTCACTCCAGATGTGACAAAGGCATCCGACACAGGCAGTGCCGTATTGGTGGATGCGAGAAATTCCGTCCAATATTTTGGGCATGAGAAGCGGGCCGAC
>JALWJV010000402.1:18190-31654 GCA_026996955.1 Deltaproteobacteria bacterium | reverse complement strand
ACATAATAGTCGGCTATATGGAAATTCTTCTGACAAAGGAGATGCAGTAAATACGGCAATCCCGAAGGGTTTCAAAACTGGAAAGCTATAATCGATATAACTCCTTTTAAGTTCATTTAAAAAACAATTTTCCAGCTTTTGAAACGCTCAATCCAGGTTCAAAATATGCGTGAGAGGAAGTGTAAAAAATGTCAAAATTATGCGAAATATGTGGAAAAGGGCCGGTAACCGGCTGTAACGTAAGCCATGCAAACAACCACACTAAACGGCGCTGGATGCCCAACCTTCAGAGGGTAAGGGTTTCTGTAAACGGTCAGACCAAACGTATGCGTGTTTGCACCAGATGTATCAGATCTGGTAAAATCACAAAACCTGCTGTCTAACTCTTTCTCAAGCAGGACATTCTTCTAAAAAAACAGCCCGGTTCATAAATTTAAATGAACCGGGCTGTTGCGGTTAGACCAGGTACAGATTACAGATTTTTTAACTCAGTAGAGGCCTGACCTGAACCGCCAACTCTGCTCTTGCCTGGATATTGCAGAACAGAAGTCACCACTCCTCCCCTGGGATCAGCCACTTCAGGAACACTTCCAGATGCTATTTCACTCAACATGCTAACAGCATGCAGGAATCCACGCTCTGCGTGAACGAAATCCCACATCATATCAAAGAGCTTCATACATGACATCATTGGGTTCTTGCACCTCTTGCGTTCCATGTCGATTCGCCACTGGAGCTGTCTGAGTCTCTTTTCCATGCTGGGAGATGCAGATGAAATGAACTCATCAATCACTTCCCTTCTCTTTGCCTCAAACTGTTCCGGGTCTGACTTTGCAAGTTCACACCACTGGTCAAAATCAAATTCCGGTTTGCCTGACTCCTTCGGAGCTCTCTCTTCCATTAATCTCCTCCTTAAATGGGTTTATGGTTAAAACTCCTCCGGAGGGGTATAGTAGCAAAAAACATACCGACCAAAAGGTACACACAATCCTTTTTATTTTGGTAAAAATCGCAAAAAAAATGGAAATAACCACTTAAAATGGAATTATTTTCTATCTGAAAAGAATTATTTTACAAGCCCTAAGTCTAAATTACATGAAGCCAACACCAGCATGCACAGACATTCAGGATTTTTTGAAACTGCTGGCCGAAGAAGATGAGCTTTGCAGAATATCAAGCCATGTGAGCTGCGAGCTTGAAATTGCCCACATAGTTTCTGAGACAAGCAGAAACCAGGGACCTGCCCTTCTGTTTGAAAATACAGACGGTTCAATACCTGTCCTGGCAAATGCCCTTGGCTCATTAAAAAGAATATGCATTGCCCTGGGTGTTGAGGAGCTGAACCAGGCAGCAGACAGAACAATCAAGATGCTCACCGGGAATAACAGGGCTTCAGGCAGCAGTGACTATACAAAACCGGTTTCAAGCCCGCAATTTCGAGAGACTGTGTTTGAAGGAAACAGGATAGACCTGTTATCACTTCCTGTTCCGCGATGCTGGCCAGGAGATGCAGGCCCTGCCATAACGCTTCCTGTGGTATTTACAAGAGCTCCTGAAGACGGCACCCCAAACGCCGGCATGTACCGTGTGCAGATACTGGACAGGAAAACCGCATGTATGCACTGGTATCCCGGCACAGGAGGCGCCTTGCACTTTGAACAGGCATGCCAGATGGGAATCCCCCTTGACGTGGCTGTTGCCATAGGCACTGAGCCTGCGGTAATGCTCTCTGCATGCGCACCACTTCCGGCAGACCTGTACGAGATTGAATTTGCCGCAAGCCTTGCTGACAGAAAAATCGAAATGGCCAGTTGCCTTCATTCGAACCTGAAAGTGCCTGCCTCCTCCCAGATTGTACTTGAAGGCATCTGTGTGCCAGGGGAAACTCATTTTGAAGGACCGTTTGGCACCCATACCGGCTATTATTCCAGGAGAGAACGCTTCCCGGTTTTCCATGTAAAGTCCATAAGCATGAGAAGCGATGCCATTTTTTCAACAACTGTACCCGGGCCGCCCCCCCAGGAAGACTGCTTCATGGCAAAGGCCATTGAACGCCTGTTTCTGCCTGCACTTAAACAGAAATTCCCGGAACTTGTTGACATCAACTTCCCTCTTGAGGGAATTTTTGGAAGAATGGTATTTGTTTCAATGCACAAACAGCATCCCGGACATCCTGAACAGCTCATGCAAGCCTTGTGGAACATGGGGAGAGGCATGTTCAGCAGGATAATTTGGGTCTTTGACCATGATGTAAACATCCAGGACATTTCTGAAGTGCTGTGGAAGATGGGTAACTGTATAAATCCTGCACAGGACATTGTTCTAGCCCCGGGGCCGACAGATGCCCTTGATCCCCACAGCGGCATCTGCGGTAGAGCTTGCAGGCTGGGGCTTGATTGCACGGCAAAATGGCCTGAAGAGCGAGATGGAATGCCCTGGCCTGAAAGGATTGTTCCTGACAAGAGGACAATAACAAAAACAGCGGGTATAATTGAGCAAATTCTTGGCAAGGCCAGGCAAAAATCATAATGCACAAACACCACCCTAATAACAATATCCCTGCAACCGGACAAAAACTTGATGCCGCCTCCCCTCTGCTTGTTGCAGTAACTGGTGCAAGCGGCTCCATATACAGCCTGAGCTTCCTGAAACTCATGAAGAGGCTTGGGCAGGAAACCCACTTGATAATATCTGATGCAGGCAGAAGAGTAGCTGCCCATGAACTTGGCGAAAGTGGCATTAGCAAGATGGAATCCCTTGCTTCAAGGTGTTATGGTGCTGCCGATATTGGGGCAGCGCCTGCAAGTGGCTCTTCCAGATGGCGGGCAATGGTCATACTTCCCTGTACAATGGGAACGCTTGGGGCCATTTCAAATGGTATGTCCTCAAATCTTATTCATCGGGCAGCAGACTGTTTTCTGAAAGAACGAAGGCCCCTTGTTCTTGTCACCAGGGAGACACCGCTAAACGGAATTCATCTTAAAAACATGCTTGCCGCCCATGAAGCAGGGGCAGTGATTTATCCTGCCACACCCGCCTTCTACAACAGACCTTGTTCAACAGAACAGATAGCCTCATTTCTTGCTGGAAGAATTGCTGAATTTCTGGGGTTTCATGTGGAGGACCTTGAAACGTGGCAGGGATAGTCTTGTCTTGACCATATTTTGAAATGTTCATTTGAGATGAAAGAAACCTGGATTGAGCGATTGTCGGATTTGCTGCAGATCCGCGAAAGAGGGAATTTCCATAATAGTCGGCTATATGGAAATTCCTCTGACAAAGGAGATGCAGTGAATACGGCAATCCCGAAGGGTTTCAAAAGTAAAACAGTATGACAGATGTAACTCCTTTTAATATCATAACAAAACATTTTTTCTAACTTTTGAAACGCTCAATTCAGGAGAGAGATTGACAACATGGACACCAACGCAGCAGCTCCAATAGAAAAACTGAAAATACTGCTTGAAATGATAAAATTTCAGCACACCATATTTGCTCTGCCATTTGCCTATGCAGGCGCGCTCCTTGCCAGACGCGGCATGCCGGGACTGGCAGAATCCCTCTGGATTCTCCTTGCAATGGGAGGGGCCAGGACCGTGGCAATGGGCATCAACCGCATTGTTGACAGGGGCTTTGATGCGGAAAATCCCCGCACCCGAGACAGGGCGCTGGTAAAGGGTGATGTTGGCATGTTTGAGGCATGGCTCATGGTGATTATTGCTGCGGCAATCTATTTCCTGGCTGCCTGGAACCTCACCCCACTCTCCTTTCGCCTATCTCCCTTCTTCCTGGCGGTTATCTGTTTCTACTCCTACACCAAGAGATTTACGCCCTTCTGCCACCTATTTCTGGGTTTTGCAATCGGCCTTGCCCCTGTTGCAGGATGGATTGCCATTGCAAACAGCATAGGACTTGTGCCAATTCTGCTTGGCACTGGGGTCATGTTCTGGATAGCAGGCTTTGACGTGCTTTACGCCTGTATGGATGCTGAGTTCGACCGCAAACGCGGCCTCCACTCCATCCCGGCATGGCTTGGAAAGGAAAAGGCATTCAAGGTATCTGAGGTCTTCCACGTCATAGCCTTCGGCGCCTTCACTGCCACCGGAATTGCAGCACACCTGAACTGGATATACTTTGTTGGCATTGCCGTCACATTTGTTCTCCTTGTAATGCAACGAAAGATAATCACACCAACTGACCTGAGCAAAATGAACATTGCATTCTTCAGGCTTAACGCCACAATAAGCGTTGTACTCTTCTTTGCCACAGCCCTTTCCCTATGGAGTGTATCCTGATGCCACGTGTTGATATAAATGCCCCTGTACTTGACCAGACATCTCCTGCCAGGGACATATTTTTATTAAGCGTAGCTGCACCTGGGATTGCCCAAAGTGCCCAGCCCGGACAGTTCTGCATGCTTGATGCCGTGGAGGGGAATAATCTTCATGATCCCCTGCTGAGGCGCCCCCTTTCAATCCACAATGTTACAGCAAATGGAACTGTGGAGTTCCTCTACAGGAAAACCGGAAGGGGCACAGCACTCCTCTCCCAACTGAAACCAGGAAGAAAACTCAAGATCCTTGGCCCGCTTGGAAACGGCTTCACGTGGGACAGCAGCAAGTCTTACATACTGGTTGGTGGAGGCATGGGGATTGCCCCGCTTCTTTTTCTTGCGGGAGAATTGCACAAGACAGGAAACCCGCCGGTGATCATCCTGGGGGCAGCAACTGAATCTGACCTTGTGCGCATTGACCTCTTTCAGGCAAGGACAATGGAACAAGGTTTTTTCACCGCAACAGAGGATGGCAGCCTTGGACATCACGGGCTTGTTACCGAAGTTCTGGTATCACTGCTTGACCAGCAGGCCCATCAAACAGGAGGAGCAGATAGGAGAGGGGCCACCGTTGTTCTAACATGCGGGCCATTTCCCATGATGCGGGCAGTGGCCGCAATCTGCAGGGAGAGGGGGATACCTTGTCAGGTATCACTTGAGGCACACATGGCATGCGGTTCAGGGCTCTGCCTTGGATGTGCGGTAGAATCAGAACATGACGCAGGATATATTCACGTATGCAGGGAGGGGCCTGTTGTAGATGCCGAAAAGGTACAGTGGTAGGGCACTGTACTCCTGATCATCACTAGACTCAAGGCGTTTCAAGGCTGCAGCACTAGAACGGGGAAAAACAGAAACTTTTTTCTCGAAGGGAATTCGTTTACCCACAAATTCAAGGTAATCTTTTTCTCAACACACCTCTCAAGCCCACCAACATTCATAACCATCTGAAAAAGCAGCTAATATTTCAGGTCTTTCTTCTGAAAAAACGGCGCACAATTTGCATTATTTATAATTAAAAATCAAACCGTTCAATGGTACGAAGGTTATTCGGGGAGACTTCTGCCGTGAAATGGAACCTGCTCCACAATCTGTTCAAGCCACCCCCTGGCCATCAACCAGGCAACCTGGCCTGCCTTATCACATTATTTCTGGTTGCCGCCTCCCCCTACGTCTGCAACGCAGCCGACAAAAACGGGGTCTCCCCCAACACCATCTCCCTCCCAGCCGGACCAGGCTCAATTGAAGGCCTGGGTGCATCATTTCAACCCCTTCTAAATACAGGCACAGCCAGGTACATGGTGCCCCTCAAGGTCCCTGCCGGTACGGCCGGACATACCCCGGCCCTCTCCCTTGATTATGAAAGCGGCAGGGGAAACGGCCCCCTGGGCATGGGATGGCAGGCAGGCCCTGTGTCCATTAAAAGGGAGACCGACAAGGGGATACCCAGATACGTTGACGGGCCAAATGGCCTGGATGACAACCATGACGGCGTTATAGACGATGCCCGTGAACCTGACCGGTTCACAGGCATTGAAGATGAAGAACTGATACAGCTTGCCGACGGTTCCTTTCGTTCAAGAATCGCGCACAACTTCACCAGGTATTCATTCACAGGCGGGCACTGGACGGCGCAACTGAAAAACGGCGCCCGCCTGGATTTCGGCATTTCACAACAAGGCAGGCTTACTGACACGACGGGCACCAGGGTCTTTGAATGGCTCATGGAAAAAAATACAGACACCAGCGGCAATGTGATCGAGTACAGTTACGTTACATTCCCTGAACCTGACAGCCAGAAGTACATCAGCGAAATCCGCTACGGCCCTGGTGCCCCTCCCTGGGCCGTTTTTTACTTCATCTCCTTTACATACGAGCCAAGGAGCGACTGTTACACCGATTACCGCAGCGGCTTTCCGGTAACAACCACCATGCGGCTCAAGGAAATTGTCATTGGAATCCAGGGGATCCTGCCAGAACAATGCGCCCGGGGAGACTGGAACCATGACAACATACCCGACGCCCTGATAAGAAAATACGTACTGGCGTACCAGGAAACTCCAAACGCATCTTTTCTTTCCAGGGTAACACAGTATGGGGCAGATGGTACAAATTACCTGCCCCCCATCTCCTTTTACTATTCAATCCCTGCACCTGAAGATACCATGTCTGCTGCAGGGGCCGTGGTGGAATCCCTGAACACCCCTGACTGCGTCATGGATAATGGCCTCACAGAGCTCATCGATCTCAACAGGGACGGCCTGCCTGATATCCTCAAAACCGACATTTACGGCGGGAGTCATGCCTGCTTTGTAAACCTTGGAGAGATGCAGCAAGGTAACGGCCCGGCCATCGCATGGGCAGGCCCGGTGGAGGTCACAGGCAGGAACGGCCTGGCCCAGCAGCTACAGCTGAACGACCAGTATGTTTACCTGGCAGACATGAACGGCGACGGCATTTCAGACCTGGTTCACAACACCTACTCCAGCGAAGTCTTCTACCACCCCAACACGGGAAACAACTCCTGGGGCGCAAGAACGCGCATGAGCATACAGGAAAGCGCACCCCCCGCACCCTATGCCAGCGAGGATGTGGTCACATCCGACCTGGACTTTAACAAGCGAATGGATGTGATAAAGAGTTCGGACAGCGGTTACAGCGTCTGGTTTAACCTTGAAGACGGACGCTACAGCAAGGAGGTCAGGACCCCGGGGGCATCCTACCAGGGACGGGTTATCCGCTTTTCAGATTCCGGGGTCCACCTGGCTGACATGAACGGGGACCGGCTGAACGACGTTGTGCGCATCAGGCCAACCAGGGTAATCTGCTGCCCAAGCATGGGACATGGCTACTTCGATACCGCAGTGGAAATCCCCATCCCTGACTCAGTTCTTACCAGTCAACAGGCTGTAAAGGCCAAGATCGTGGACATAAACGGAGACGGCCTGGGAGACCTGGTGCTGGAGCGGGCCATTCCAGGCCAGTTGTGGTACTGGCTGAACCAGCATGGAACCGAATTTTCGGCTAAACATGTCATAACCCACATGCCCACGCAGTTCAGCCCGGGCATGGTTACGCGATGGGCGGATATAAACGGTAATGGCACCACTGACCTGATCTATGCCGATTCTGCCTCGCAGGACCGCATCATCATAATAGATGCCGGAAAACTCATGGGGGCAGTCCATGCCAATCTACTTACCGGCATAGATAACGGCCTTGGTGTCTTCACGGAGATCACCTACAGGAGCAGCACGGAATTTTACCTCCAGGCAAGGCGGGCGGGGCATCCCTGGTCCTGCACCATCCCGTTTCCTGTCTCCCTGGTGGCCAGGGTTACAGTCCACACCGGCCTGGATCTTGACGGGGTGCCCGGAGATGACACCTATATCAAAAGTTACAGCTACAGGGATGGTTTTTACGAGGACCGGGAAAGGGCATTTCGTGGTTTTTCAGAGGTAACGGTAACTGAAGAGGGAGGCAGCACTGAACCCTCGGGGGTGACCACCTACCGCTTTTTTACAGGAGGGCCTGACGGCATTGATAACGACGCCGACGGCCAGGTTGACGAGGTCTCCACAAGGTTCCACAGGGAGGAAGACGCTCTCAAGGGAAAGGTCCGTGAGATCATAGTATCGGACCTGGACGGGACCCTCTTCTGGAGGGAGCAAAACCTGTGGTCCATAAAAAACCTTGCCCTGGGGCTGGATGGTGAAGAGGTAAGGTTTGCCTTCAACCAGCAGGCCACGAGACATATCTTCGAGGGCACAGCCACGCCTGAAACCATCCGCACCACCTTTGCGTACGACGACTTTGGCAATATCACCGAGAAGAGAAATGAGGGCGCCCTTTCCATCCCCGGTGACGAAACCTTCACCTTCACTGAGTACATAAACGACACGAGCCGCTGGTTATTAGGGCTTCCAAGGCACAGGTATGTTACGGACGCGGGCCTAAACAGGCTCTCAGAGACCTTTTTCTACTATGACGGCCAGCCCTATACAGGACTTGCACAGGGACAGGCCACCAGGGGAATGCTGAGCCGCAAGGAGGGGTGGGTGCAGGGGTCCACCTACGTGAACCTTGCAAGAAATGCCTACGACACCTTCGGGAATCTCATTGGTACAATGGATGCCAACGGCAATCTCCGCCTGGTATCCTATGACGCCGCAATGCATCTCTTCCCCATAGCTGAAACAATAAAGACTGGGACAGGGAAACCCGATCTTACCGTTCTAGCCACCTACAACCCGGGCCTTGGGGTCATGACCGAAAGCACGGGCTTTAACAGTCACAAGACCACATACTCATACGACACATTTGGAAGGCTAACCTCTGTGGTAAGGCCTGGAGATGTGCCTGAATATCCTACGAAGGCATTTACCTACACCCTGACCGATCCACTGGGGCATGTAACATATTCCTATGACGCATCAGGGAATTTAACCAAAACAACCGGAACAAGCCCTGCCCCCAGTGCGGTAAAAACATCCGCAAGGGAGGTATCCGGCCAGCCGGGAACCTTTGATTCAATCCTGTACATTGATGGCATGGGCCGCAGGCTTGCCACTATCCAGGAGGCTGAAAGCGGTTTTGTGGCAAGGGATGCCGTGCTCTTTAACACAAGGGGAGATACTGCCAGAAGGTTCCTCCCCTACCCCACTACCTCTCCTGATTTCACGCCGCCTGATCCCGGCTTTTCACACACGGAGATCCACCGTGATGCCACGGGCAGGGAGATACTGCGCATAAATCCCCCGGATGCCGGCAATGTTACCACCCGCGTCACCACTTCCTACATGCCCCTGTCAAAAAAAGTAACGGACGAAAATGGCAGGGAAACCACGTTCCTCTCAGACGGCCGGAAGCTCACCGTTGAGGTCAGGAAGCAGGTGGGAGGCGAAGCGGCAATAACCCGTTACTCATACGATGCCCTTGGAAACCTGGTCCAGGTCATGGACGCACAGAATAATACATGGACATATGAATATGATGGACTCTCAAGGAAGAGGGCAACAAACGATCCGGACCGTGGACGCATGGAATATACCTATGATGCCGCGGGAAATATCATCCAGAGCATTGACAACAAGGGGCAGGTGATAACCTATACCTATGACGGTGCAAACCGCATCCTCACGGAGGATTACCTTGATGGCGCCTCCCGCTCGCCTGATATCGCATTTCACTACGACCAGCCTTCGCCCGATTACCCGGATTCGGCAAATACCATGGGAAGGCTCTCGTGGGTTGAAGACCTCTCAGGGGCCACGTACTTTTCGTACGATGCCGCAGGCAACACGGCCTGGACAGTAAAGCGCATCAAGGATGCCGGCCAGGTGCAGGATTTCCTTTCCCAGTTCAGGTACGACGCCATGAGAAGGCTGGTATCGGCCACGTTCCCTGACGGTGACACCATAAGCTATGCCTACAACAACGGGGGCAGGCTTGAATCCATCCCAGGCGTCATCACGGACATTGACCATGCCCCATCCGGTAAACCCCAGGCCGTCATATTCGGTAACGGCCTCAGGACCACCTACTCCTACGACCCCCGAAACAGGCTTAAAGGACTTGTCACAGACCGGCTAATCCCTTCAGGAAGCCCGCTCCAGGCCCTTTCATACACCTTTGACGGGGTCAGCAACGTTCTCTCCATCCAGGACGGCAGGCCCTGGGTGCAGGGGCTGCCACAGGATGCCACTCAGGAGTTCACCTATGACGAATTGAACAGGCTTATCCGGGCACAGGGCCCGGGGTACGGGGCCATAAACTTCCAGTACGACAAGATCGGGAACATGACCTTCAAGGGCTCACCGGACATGCCCGACCCTCTCCATATTGACAATACGCTCATAAACCTTGGAACGATTTCAAACGGCGGCAGTGCAGGGACCTCCGGGCGAGGTCCCAGGCCTCCGGGGGCACCTCCGGGTCCCCATGCAGTTACCGCCACACAGAGCGGCCTGGCCTTTTCGTACGATGACAACGGCAACCTTGTCTCTGACAACAACGGCACCTACCAGTGGGACTTCAAGGACCGCCTGACAAGAGCTGCAACAACGGGAGTCACCATCTCCAACGTTTATGATTACCAGGGCCGCAGGGTAATCAAAAAGGTACAGGGCGGCACATCCCGGTCATGCACATACTACATAAACAGGGGTTACCAGGTCAGGGATGGAAAGCCGGTAAAATTCGTCTTTGACCAGGGAAGAAGGCTTGCCCGGATAGAGGGGAAACTTTCCGCGCAGCAGGGTAGTGCCACACAGACCATCAACCTGCGCAGGGGATGGAACTTCTTCTCTTTGAACGTGGAGCCATACCACCCGGCAATCCAGGAAGTGCTGGCATCCCTGGCCGGAAAGTACAGCGGGATATGGACCTATGATGCGGCATCTTCCCGTTACCTTGGATACATCCCCTCCCAGGGCGTAACAGACATCCAGGAGCTTCACCCCGGCCAAGGCTACCTGATTCACATGGACTCCCCGGCCATTATCAATGTAAACGGCGCGGTAAACAGGGAGGGTGTCAACCTGTCCACGGGCTGGAACCTGGCACCATTTCCTGCCGACTCTCCCCTGCCACTTCCAAAGGCACTAAAAGCCTTAAATAATCAATACATGGCCGCCTGGTATTTTGAGCCATGTAACCAGTCCTGGCAGAGTTACCACACAACCGTCCCTCCCCTATTGAATACCCTCGACCACATGGAACCCGGCAGGTCCTACTGGATAAACATGCTCCAGCCCGCGCAACTCCCATTCATGGAGGCAGGGGCAAAGCTCTACTTTTACCACACGGATCACCTTGGCGGCACAAGCATGATAACAGACGAAAACGGCACCGTTGTTGAGCAAACCCAGTATTATCCATTTGGATTGACCCGCTTCCATGCAGGTGCATCCAGGGCACTTTACAAGTTTGCCGGCATGGAAATGGACAGGGCGCCCGGGCTTTATCACTGCAGGGCCCGTCATTACTCGGCCATCACCGGCACCTTCATGAGCGTTGACCCATTCCCCGTGCGGATAGAACACCCAGGCACGCTGAACGCCTACACCTACGCCAACAACAACCCCCTGGTCTTTGTTGACCCCTGGGGCCTTGATCCAGACCCTGCTCAGGATATCAAGGACCCGGGCTCCCAGGCTAAAAACCAGGGCAATGAACCTGGCAGTTCCTGGGACCAGTTAAAGGATGATCTCAGGAAGGCCCTGCTGGCCCTTGCCTTGAACGCACTTCAGTCGGCATTTAAGGAGGCCGGAGTAGGTGATGTGGCCAAGTACGTAACCGGTGGACTAGGGCTGGGCATCATGGGCTACGAGGCCTTTGAAAGCGGGGACTGGGAGAAGAAACTTGAGTTCAGCCTTGGGGCCGTTGAGACAGGATTTGCCGTTTTTGGAGGCAAGAAGCTGGCCCTGCTTGAGGCATATCACTATGGAAAGGGAATATACGAAATGGGCAAGACTGCCATTGAGGCCGCAAGCTCGAACACAGAAGGGGCAATGAAATACGCTGCCGTAAAGGCAGGCATGGAGATATACAACAAGGGGCCTGAAGGGGCATTGAAGTCCTTCCTTTCAAAAATCACCCCACCACAGCTATGGGGCGAGGCCCAGGGTCCGACCCCAATGTGGAACGAGGCCCAGGGCAGGGCCAGGGAATTCATTAACCCATACCTTGAGGAGGTAGTGGGTTACATCCCCCTGCTGACCCAGGAGGAACAGTCCATGGTTACCAGTGCTACCCAGGGCATTATTTATTGAAACTATAAAAACAGCTCAAAGCTGAAAGCTCAAGGCTCAAAGTCTAAAAAGATAAAAGCTGAACCGCAAAGAACGCTAAGAACGCAAAGGGTTTTGATTTACTTGGCGTCCTTTGCGTCCCCGGCGAAGCGGCAATGAAGAAATTCAAATATAAGAGACGGCACAAAGGAGACATATCATGACAAGGCGCGGCTTTCCTGAATTTCATGTTGGTCCAGGGACAGGTTGCAACCCCCATGAACATGAAAATCTGCCATTAACTGCATGGACTTCCCTAATAAAAATTTCAGCGCTGGCGCTGCTTGTCTTAATGGCAGGGGTCGCGCATAGCGAGATGGTCTCCCAGTCCTTTACACTACATCCGGGCTGGAACGCAATTTTCCTGGAGATCGAACCTCAATCCACCGCGCCTGGCACCGTGTTCGGAACAGTAACCAATCTCCAGAGCGTCTGGATGTGGAACCCTGCCGGAAACACTGTTGAATTCATCCAGGACCCTGATGAAATGCTTCCCGATGAGCCTGACTGGCTTGTCTATTTCCCGGGCAATCCGGTTGTAACCAGCCTGAAGGCGATTCATGGAAACCGGGCTTACCTCCTTAAAATCGGGGGTAGCAGCACCACAACCATCACGGTGGAGGGCATCCCCCTGGTACCTGTACCCAGGTGGAAGCCAAACAGCTTTAACCTGGTGGGATTTCACATTGGCCAGGGAAATCACCCGTCGTTCTCACAGTTCTTTGCCTCAGACCCCGCCCTTGCCGGCCAGGATATCTACGTGCTGGATGATGCCACGGATACCTGGGTCAAGGTATCCCATCCCAGCAGCCTCATGAGTGACGGGCAGGCGTTCTGGATATACTGTAACGGCTCTTCCACCTTTACCGGGCCGGTTTCTGTCCAGCCGGAACTGGTTGACGGGCTTATTTTCGGCTCACAGCTTACTGAGCTTGACCTCGAAATCAAGAATGCCTCCCTGGAAGACAAGGATATCTCACTCACCATCTCAGGCCTTTCCTCGAATATCTACTACTGGGGCTCCGTGGAGGAAAACGGGGAGCGCATCCCAAGATGGATACCATTTTCAAATCCACTGGACCTCTCCATCCCTGCCGGAAGTTTTCAAAAATTACGCATAGGCGCAAAACGCGCAGGCCTGCAGGCCCAAGACTACGAAGCCAACCTGGCCGTCACTGACAATGCAAGCACATCTGTTCTTGTGCCCGTGAGCATCACAGGCATTGATTATGCCGGACTCTGGGTGGGGCACGCTACCATCAAGCAGGTCAACGAGCCGGCCAATACCCTTGATTCCAATACAACGTTTAAAACCGGCTCTGACTTCTCGTTCCGTCTCAT